>JAJDBS010000135.1 GCA_029261235.1 Nitrospirales bacterium | reverse complement strand
TGTTGGAGTATCCAGCCCACCGAGAATATTCAACAAGGTAGATTTTCCGCTACCCGAGGCACCCAGGAACACGGTAAATTCTCCCCCATATAAATCCAGGTCCACCCCGCGCAGGGCATGCACCTGCACCTCACCCATCTGGTACACTTTGGTAACGCCATGCACGTGAAATACCACACCTTCATCCGGAGCCTTATGGGTGGCTTGCTTATTTTCTGACATCATGAGGCTACTCCATTAGCGCCGCTGCACAGCACAGCAATGACTGAATGACGAACGGGTTGATTCTCATCAGAGCGGACGAAGGGAACGATAGATTTTCTACATGGTTCGCGTTTCCCCCCAGCCCACTTCTTTATCTAGTGCTTGGAAACCGGATTGAGAGTTGGTTAGGGTATAGAACCGATGCTTTCTGTTATGAGGCAGGTGCATTGGCTATTCAAATGAATTTTACGTATTAAGATGAACAATACGAATTGGGGTCCTTTTGTTCTCTATGAAAATTACGATTCTGGAGAGAGAGACCGGACATAGGCAAGGACGGTAGCGATTTCTTCATCGGACAGCACAAACCTCCACATTCCCATCGCCGTATTCGGAACACCCATGTGAATGCTTTCCCATAGCTCTTTATCCGATTTTTTTTGAATATCAGATACCGTCAGATCAGCAACGGGTGGATTGAAATGGGTATACCCATCTCCCTTGCCTTCGGGTCCATGACAGATTTTGCAATGTTTCAAATATTGGGCCCTCCCCTCCTTATGATCTCCTTGTTCCGCAAGCGCGCCACCGGGCAATAAGAACACCACAACAACGAGGCCAATGATGAAGACAAAAGAACGTTTCATGGGACACCCTGAATTGGATAAATTGAATTTCATCTAGACAACAACAACCAAGATGGCCTGAATTCCTGCTCCCCGCTTTCGCCAGAACAAGCTTCAAAGGAATGCTATTTATCAACGCAACCTGTGGAAAGAATCCATCGGATCAATGAAGTAGGACCATCCGTTATTCCTCAGAGCTACCTTTCCTTTCACGGACAAGGCTTAGGAGCACTCATCCCCTCTGGAAGACGCGTCCGAACATCTACGCAAGCTTCATCTACTTGTTCTTGAGAAAATCCATGGGCATACCGCATGACGACTCCCTGTAAGCCCGTACGACGAAATGACGCCTTTGTGACATTGGCTCCACGCACGTCCGCTCGATAGAGTTTCGCCCCATCCAGAATCGCTTCTTGTAAGTTAGTTTTAAACATGACCGCGAATTCTAATGTGGCTTCTGACAGATCAGCTTCAACCAAGTTGGCCCATGACAAATCTGCGCGTTCTAGGTTGGCATGTTGCAAATTGGCCTTTGACAAAAACGCTTCATCCATTTCTGCTCGGACGAGATTACTTTCTCGTAAATCAGCCCCCAATAAATCCGCTTCCTGAAAATTGGCCCCCGCACAATTGGCTTTGTAGAGATTCGCATGATAGAGCACCGCTCGCTCCAACGTGGCTCCTCGAAGATCGGCTTGTTCGAGTATGGCCTCATTAAGATTGGCGGCCCCCAAATCTGCTCCAGACAAATCGGCCGAACGGAAATCGGCCTCCATTAAATTACTCCGACTGAGATCCGCCTCGATCAGCTTGGCATTGGCAAACAACACCCGATAGAGATTCGCTTCTCGTAAATCCGCACGAACCAGGTTGGCTCCTTCACTATTGGCCATTTCTAAATCGGCACCCACCAAGTACGCTTCCTCCAAATTGGCTCCACGTACAATACTGAAACGTAGTCGAGTCTCCGCCAAATTCGCTTCTCGCAAATCCGCTCCAGCAAAATTGACGTGAGTCAAATCCGCTTTTCGGAAATTGGCTAGGCGAAACAGTGCCTCGGACGCGTTGGCCCCTCGCATATCCGCCGCATAGAGTGAAGCTTCATTCACATTGGCTTTGTGAAAGTTTACATGGACTAATATCGCGGCCGTAAAATCGGCACGAGAAAGGTTGGCTCCCTGAAAATTTGCGCCACTCAAGTCTTGCTCGCGGAAGTCAGTTCCAGATAATTCTGCGCCGCACAAATTGGCCCGCTTGCCACCAGAATTAGGATAAGCTTGAACCCACTTGGCATGTTCAACCAAAATCGCCACGAGGGCTTCTTCGCTCACGGAACGACCTGCATACTCCCCCTCACAACCCATCGTCTCTGCAATGGAAGGTATTTCCTGTCGGACATGATCAGCATACGTCAGGGAGGCAACACTAAGAATACTCAGCACGATGACCGCGACCACGCCGATACGCTGTCCTGTCGAGAATGTCCACATTTTCCAACCGCGCGAGTTATTTGACAATTTCAACCTCTCTTTCTTTTTGGACCGCTATGTGTCTACCGTATCACCAGCACGCTGGCTGGAGCATAGGTACTCACCCACTCAGACACACTCCCCAGAGTAAATCGTTCAATGCCTGAAAGACCTTTTGATCCAACACAAACCAAGGGTATCTTCAAGCGTTGGGCAGCCTCGAGAATCTGCGTTCGAGGATTTCCCTCTAGTAGCTCCGTATCCACCTGAAAGCCTGCCTTGAGAATTTTTTGCCTGGATTCCGTCAACAATTTTTGGGTGTGCTTTCGAACAGGAGCCATTAAGGCCTTGGCTTGTCTCTTCCCCAACATTTCCAAACCCAAGTCCGTTAATTTCTCGGGAACGACCGAAACGGTATGCAAGACAACCTCATCAGGATGAAGCCAGGCCATAATTTTTCTCATAGCCCGTTGGGTCGCCTTAGACCCATCCAGAGCTAACAAGACAGGAAGAGGAATTGGCACTGTGCCTTTGACCATCAGGACAGAACAAGACGCATGAGTGACAATCTTCCTCGAAACACTCCCCGACAAATATCCCGGAACATCGCTCATACCTCTGGAACCGACCGCAATGCAATCAGCATGCATGTTCTCACTCGCTCGCAGGATGGTATCTGAGACATCCCCTTTCATCACCATGGTTTTCACAGAAGCCAATCGGCTGGCTTCCGCGTGGTGCAGCGCTACTTTGAGTCTTTCGGCATGCCCTTGTAAAAGCTTTCGGCTCGCTCGGTTCATCTTCTCAGAGAGCTCGGACCAAGAAGCGTCTTGCTCGTCTTTTGGGACCAGCCGTGTTCCTGGGGCCCTCGCAGGCAACACATGCAATAAAACAATTTCATGAACGGTACTCCCAAAAATAGATCCGACACCTTGCACGAGAAGACGGGAAAAGTCCGATCCATCTACAGGACATAAAATTTTCATACGTAAACGACTCCCATCTAATAAAAATCCCCGGCCGATATGCTCTGACTTCTTGCTGATCCTTCTTCAGGCTACGCACGAAGCTTGCCAACTGTTTTCTCTTTGTTAAATAACTTTCTCCAACAAGTTCCTTGAATAAATAAACAATGTTCCGTATTTTTTCTCGAAAAGAAACCCACATTTGCCCCTTTTTGGGCCTTCGGTCATTTCAATAACTGTGGCGTTTTTCCCCTTCTTGCTATGACCAGTTCATTGACTCGCCTTCAATGATCATCTGAATGATCTAGGTCTAACAGTGCAACCATGAATCCCAGCACTTTTGGCACTTCACTTGCTGGATTACCAATACATCTTGATTATGAGGTACCGACATGACTGATCTTCTTTTTAAAAAAATCTTACTCCCCGTCGATTTTGCTCCGATTTCCCAGGAAGCCTTTCTGTTAGGGCTTCGACTCGCACATCAGTTTCAAGCCCAGGTTGTTCTGCTCCATGTGGTTGATACCAAATCCTTGGATGCCTTGAATGCGCTAGGCCTCGCCCTTCCGAGCGAAGAAAAAGCTCAAAAAAAACGCCTGAATCACCAGGCCCGCCATTTGGCGAGGGGTCTCTTGTCGGTGCCAGAGGCCAAGGGATTAAAAATTACTCGGATAATCAGAGAAGGTAAGCCGTTTGTCGAAATTGCGCGGACTGTTCGAACAGAAAAAATTGATCTGGTTGTTATGGGTAGTTATGGAGGACAAACCGGTGATATCAGTCGCATGTTCTTTGGCAGCACCGCAGAAAAAATTGTTCGGACCGTGCCCTGCCCGGTGTTAACTGTTCCCCATCCATTCAAAAATTTGGCAAGACAAGTGGACGTGAAGGCTTCACCCTCTACAAAAAAACAACCTAAAGGAGGGAAAGTACGACGAGCCTCATGATAAAGAACATCCAACGTCCTTCTGCTCTGCCTCTGGAGGCTTGATAATTTTTTTTGTGAACTTTCCTTATCAAAGACTTGCTCAATGGCTGTTGACCACCTATCCGTTTCTTCTCATTCGTCAAACCAGGGGCAGGTTGTCTCTATTCGCGGGAGTGTGGTCGATGTGCAGTTCCCCCATTCCCTTCCCTCGTTACATAATATTCTCTTAACAGGAAAAGAGAAGCGGGTCATCATCGAGACCATCGCTCACCTGAATAACAACACCATTCGCGCTATTGCGTTGACACCGACTGGCGGTCTCTCCTGTCGTGCTTCGGTCACTGACACGGGAGCTCCCCTTCAGGTTCCTGTTGGGCAACACACCCTCGGTCGAATGTTTAACGTGTTTGGAGAAACCATTGACCAGCTCCCTCCTATACTTGACGGAGAGTTTCGCCCTTTCCATGGCACCCCAGTACCTTTGATGCAGCGGACCACCAACTCGGAAATATTCGAGACAGGAATTAAAGCCATTGATGTGCTTGCTCCGGTGGAACGCGGTGGGAA
>JAJDBS010000134.1 GCA_029261235.1 Nitrospirales bacterium | reverse complement strand
GAAGGGTCAGTTGGGTGTAGGATTGCATGAAGCTCCTCTCGGTTCATCATGAAAATTCGCCTCACTGTACCGCATCCTGACACCGAAGCTTCAGCGATTCTCCCAAGAAAGTGTTGCACTTCGAACTTGAATTCAAGAAACATGATCTTTCCCAGGTTTTGTGGACACGTCATTAAGTATGAATACTCTCCTTGAAGGAGGTGTCAAAGGGCAGACCACGGAGAAGTTGTACGTAGGTCTTCATGGTCGAAGCCGCTCGGCTATTGGACTCCAACCGAGTTTGCGGAAATGACGATGGCAGCTTAACCAGGTGTCCACGAATCATGGGGAAGTCCAGGTAGTCAATTCAAAAAAGTGGGCAAGTCGGTTGCTTTAAGTTTTAAGCATGCCTCTTGCCCTTTCTGAATTGAGGCGTGCCCTTATTTCGTACAGGCACTCCGCTACTATCTAGACCTATCTTTATCTTTTTTGATCGTCCCTGAAATTTGCGCGCCAACATCCAGGTTTTTGATGGTTGCCTACTAAACCTCACCTCGAATTCTTCTCCTTTGAACTCCTTATTCCAAACAAGCCCTCTTCTATGATTTGGACTCTACGCATAGAGATAGGCTGGGAGGGCGCATGATAGTCCGATCGTAAGATTGAGGGCTATAAAGATTAGAGGGTGAGGTCCGTTTCGGCGGCTTTTTTCTTGAAACATCAAGATCCTAAATACGAACGAACTAAACAGGAGGTCTGACGTAAAGCCTGATGCGGGGGGATTGGCAAATAATGCCGAGACAAAACCGGGGAGGTTGAATCAGTCAGTGATGAGAAATTGTGTAAAGAAAAAGTAGGGGAGTATGGCACCGGCAATGGCCAGGGCAAGATATAGGTGTTTCATCGTTGGGTGTCTCTTAATGCTTTATGGTGCAAAATTTTGAACATGAGTAACATCAGGACGTCCCCCGTGAATAGTGAGGGACGTCTGAGATATGCTCCTGGTCAGATGAAAAACGGTGAATGCAATTGACGACTGGCCTCTTCTACTCCGGTTGCGTCAAACACACGTGTACAAAAGGCGGCATTAAATTTTTCCGGTTCGGTTGGGAAATAGACTAATGCAAAGTTTCTTGCGTTCTCTATGGTATCAAATGCGTAAAAACCGCCGAGCGTGTTTGTGTTCAGTCCACTCAACCAAGTTTTAGACTGAAGGCCACGTTGAATCTTGAGTGTTGGGTTAATCGTGCGCCATGGGGCTTCACCGAACGGCACGTTGAGTTGGACTTCCGTATAGACGAATGCACCAGGGTTGCTCTCCGGCTTTGCCCCGAAATGGACTGAATTCATATCGCGGCTGGCTTCTTCAACAATGACTGCGTCAAAGACACGGGTGGTTTGTGCGGCACCAATTTTTTTTGCTTCGCTTGGAAAATAGCCCGTGACGAATTGTTGCGCATGCTCGATGCTGGCGAAGGCGTACATGCCTCCAAGCGAATGGTTGCCCACGCCAGCGAGCCATGTTTTATTCAACAGCCCGGATTGCTGCAACAAGGTTGGATTCACTTCTCGCCACGGGGCCTTTTCAAAGGGGACGGAAATTTGTAGTTCTGTATAGACAAATGCTTTTGTTGATATGTTTGATGACATGGCTGTTCTCCTTGCCGTTTGATGTTTGGAATAGTTTATGTCAAAGACATGAGTGTGTCGCTAAGTTCTTCCGGTCTGGAAAGGAATGGCGCATGATCAGCTTCTAGTTCGAACACCTGTTCACAAGGATATGTCTCAATCATTCGTTGTTGCGCCTGAGGTGTCAGGGTTTTGTCCCGCATACATTTGATATAGGCGCGTGGAATATTCTCAAAGTGTTCGTTGGTGATCTGGACGGGGACTCCAAGTGGCTCCGTTGGTTGAGTGGTGAGGAGTTGTGGCTTGGCCCATTGAAGACGATCTTCGAGTGTTTCGTTGTAGAACACTTCGCGTAAGGTGGCTTCATCGAACTGTGCGCCGCGTTGATCATCGGTGAAGGTTAATCGCGGAAGGAATTCTCCCGCTTCGTCTTTTTTCATCGCGTCTAAGACTGATCCGTTATGCCCCAACAAAAAAGCACAGATGTACACCAATTTGCTGACCTTGGTTGGAAGCTGATCAGCTGCTTGGCTAATCACGGCTCCGCTCATGCTATGCCCTGCGAGAATGACGGGTTCCGACTGCTTGGCGAGCAGGTCCCTCACGCTTTGTACATAGGCTTTCATCGTTATGTCATGAAGTGGAGTGGTCTGGCTGCCATGGCCTGGCAGATCGGGCGTTAAGACGGTATGACCTTGTTCTGTCAAAAGATTTTTAACATCATTCCATGCCCATCCACCGTGCCATGCCCCATGTATTAAGAGATACGTTGCCATTCTTAGTCTCCTTTGTAGAATTCGGTGAAATTGAGAACCGTGCTTCTTTAGTGATAGATATGTACTGAGCGGTCCAAAATGCTGCAAAAAAAATTACTTCAAAGCCGTCATTGTGATTTCGCAAATATCCTTTATGGTTCTGGCATCGGCACCTCCTTTCACCATCGTCTTGAGTCCGACCATACTATTCACCAAATAATTGGAGAGGGCCTCTGGGGTTTTATTCAAAGGAATATTCCCTTCCTTTTGTCCTCGCCTCACTGCCTCTTCAAATACTCCCTGTAAACTTTTGGTTCCATTCGCGACAAGTTTGGCGATGATTTTATCTCGTTGCGCCAATTCGTTCGTTGTATTGACGAGCAGACACCCACATTTTTCACTCTTGGCCGTGGCTTCGTCGATCAAGCTCATCAACACCTTGTCAATGAAGGACAGGCCAGTTTTGGCTTGGCGAAGTTCTTCGCGTAGGGACGCGATTAAGGTATTGGCATACAGAGTGAGGCATTGTTCAAGCAGTTCATGCTTGCTTCCAAAGGTTTCATAAAAACTGCTTTTAGAGACTTCCATGACCTCCAGCAGATTCTGGAGGGAGGTTGCTTCGTATCCCTTGCTCCAAAACTGGCGCATGGCCGCTTCAAGAGCCTGATCTGTGTCAAATTCTCGTGGTCTCCCAATCGTCATGTCTTAAGTATGGGACTTAACGGTCCATAAGTCAAGGTGGCCAATACGTGAATTTAGGCAAAACCTCTGGAATAGATGTTTAGTCTTCCAGTCAGGGATATTTTCTCAGAGTGAAGGAAATACGATCCCTTCCTTTCACACAATTACGATCGAGATAATTGGGGAGTCGTCAGGTAGTATGCGTGGCAGCACATGCGCGGATACTAGTGGGGCACAACTAGCCGGTGGAACCAAGATGATTGGAGCCTGGAACGGTTACCGGAACTTCAACGTCCCGCCCAAATGCAGGCTCTTGGTATTAATGGTGGATTACTAGGTGTTGCAGGATTAAGGAAACTCGCAATGACACGTCCTGCGCTTGAAGCTCGAATTGCTGCGTGACGCGATGCTCTCTAATTCGAAGGGGCTATATAATCATTTTCTATAAGTGACTCTACGGCCTGATTGAGGCATAATTATGAAGTTGAGTTTTTTCATAGGTTCTTTCTGAATTTTTCATTCGTTGTGAAACGAGCACTACCCCCTCTCCAATGCTCGACAGTCGTTGAGCGCAAGTCTTTAATTCCTAGTTGATTGTCAAATTTTTTTTGCGTTGTTCCTCATGTTTTAGGAAAGGAGTGGGCGACTATGTGGTATGCACGTCTGGTTCTGATTGTGTCGGTGTTTTTGTTTTTCCTGCCTATGGAGGGTTCCTCTCATCCAGGGGGCACGAATGCTGATGGATGTCACGTCAAAAAGAAAACTGGGAAAAAGCATTGCCATGAGAAAAAGGATGGGAAGAAGGTAAAGAAATCCAAAAAATCGAAGGCCTCGAAAGCTGTGACCAAGAAAAAGGCCGTGTCGAATAAAAAGGCAGCCACCAAAGCCAAGTCGAAGACGAAAGCCAAAGCCAAGAAAAAGACGACATCAAAGAAAAAGGCCGTGTCGAAGAAAAAAGCAGACACCAAAGCCAAATCAAAGACGAAAGCCAAGGTCAAGAAAAAAACGACATCAAAGAAAAAGAATTCTGCAAAAGTGAAAACCTCTAAGAAGGCCAAGACGAAAAAGAAAAAATCAAAGAAATAGTCACGCGAAACATTTAGAATGGAAGCATGAGGAACCTTTGCTCGTGGCAGAGATTCCTCAGCTGTGCGTCGTTGCACCTCATTCTCGGCTGCTTAGAATTGTCGATCTCCTCTTAGACCTTTTGTTGGAATGAATTGATTGAGTCAACTATCTTCATCAGATACCTCTGACGACGCTCGACGACAACGATCATCTCATGCTCATTGGCGTGAGAATCTTCGTTTGATGCTTGTGCTGCTTTCTATCTGGTTTGTGGTTTCTTATCTCCTCGGCATTGTCTTCGTTGAGCCTCTCAATCAATTCTATCTCGGCGGGTTTCCTTTGGGATTTTGGTTTGCGCAGCAAGGATCCATCTATGTCTTCATCATTTTGACTTTGGTGTACGCTCTCGCGATGGATCGAATCGACCGACGGCATGGAGTGGAAAGCGGTTCAGCTGCGAGTCAGTCTAAAACATTCTCGGAGAAGTCTGAATGAGCATTCAGGAGTGGACCTATCTGCTCGTTGGTATCACCTTTTCGGTCTACATCGGGATTGCTATTTGGAGTCGTGTCGGTACGACCTCTGGATTCTACGTGGCAGGACGAGGTGTTCCGGCGCTTGCGAATGGTATGGCGACAGCTGCGGATTGGATGAGTGCTGCCTCGTTTATTTCCATGGCCGGGCTTATCTCATTCATGGGCTATACCGGCACGATTTATCTGATGGGTTGGACTGGTGGCTATGTCCTCTTAGCGCTCTTGCTTGCCCCGTATTTACGTAAATATGGGCGGTATACGATTCCCGAGTTTGTTGGCGATCGTTACTATTCCCAAACCGCTCGAGTTATTGCGGTGTTCTGCGCAATCTTTGTGTCGTTTACCTATGTGGCGGGACAGATGCGCGGTGTGGGCGTGGTGTTTTCTCGCTTCCTTGAAGTGGATGTGACCGTCGGTGTCATTATCGGGGTGGGCATCGTGTTCTTTTATGCTGTCATTGGTGGAATGCGCGGTATTACCTATACGCAAGTGGCTCAATTTTGTGTCTTGATTGTGGCCTATCTGATCCCTGCTATCGCAATTTCTTGGAAGATGACTGGCTGGGCCATTCCACAAATCGGGTTTGGTGCAACGATGCTTGAAGGTCAGTACGCGGGCATGGCCCTTCTTGAAACGCTTGATGCCATTCATCGTGATCTTGGTCTTCCGGAATATACGGGAGCCTGGGTGGATGGGAAAAAGAGCATGGTGGACGTTCTCGCCATTACTATGGCGCTGATGGTTGGGACAGCAGGACTGCCGCATGTCTTAATCCGTTTCTACACGGTGCCCAATGCTCGTGCGGCACGGTGGAGCGCGATGTGGGCGTTAATTTTTATTGGTCTTCTCTACACCACGGCTCCAGCGGTCAGCGCGTTTGCTCGAGTGAACATGATTGAGACGCTTAACGAACAGCCTTATAGCGCCGCACCTCAATGGTTTAAAAGTTGGGAGGAAACGGGTCTTATTGTGTTCAAGGATCGCAATGGCGACGGGCGTATCCAATATAGCGGGAACGCCGACACAAATGAACTCACCGTTGATCGAGATATTATGGTTCTGGCGAATCCAGAGATTGCCAGACTTCCTGCGTGGGTGGTGGCCCTTGTGGCTGCTGGTGGCCTCGCTGCCGCTCTTTCGACTGCGGCGGGCTTACTGTTGGTGATTTCGGCCTCAGTCTCTCATGATTTGCTGAAATCCGTCATGTGGAAAGACATGCCTCAGCATGTGGAATTGCGTATGGCGCGCATTGCCGCAGCTTTTGCTGTGGTTATCGCGGGGATTCTTGGTATTTATCCACCAGGATTTGTGGCGCAAGTTGTGGCGTTTGCCTTTGGCCTTGCCGCGGCCAGTTTTTTCCCGATTCTTCTGTTAGGAATTTTTGACAAACGAACAACCAAGGAAGGTGCGATTTCAGGCATGCTTCTTGGAATCGGATTTACGGCGGCTTATATTATCTGGTTCCGCTTTATCGATCCGACGGCCACAGCCGATCAGTGGTTATTTGGGATTAGCCCTGAAGGTATTGGGACTGTTGGCATGGTGCTGAACTTTATCGTGGCCATCACCGTGAGTCGATTCACCCCACCACCTCCCATAGAGGTTCAGATGATGATTGAAGATATTCGTTCTCCAATCGGCAGCCGTGATGCGTAACAACGTATCTGCTCATGATGTATGCAGTTCTTTGTTACGCGAGTAGGATTTCCTAAGAATTACCTAATTTTTTGGTGAAATTCGGTGTGAAATGATTTGCCAGAACGAATGATTTTGGTTTATCGTTTTGAGTTTGTATTTTACCCTTCGAACTTAAGCCACCCATGAAATTTCCCGATGGTACAAGGAAGGACGATATGAAGACTGCTGCGCCCCCACCAGCCAGTGATGAGGAATTACTGAGTATGAATGTCGACAGATCGACAGTATCAGGAATACGGCGAATGCTGATGTGGTGTCGGCGTCTGTTGACCTGTTGGTTTGACGGTCATGAAGACGCCGCATTGGTCGTTGATCGTGACAGTAAGCAGTTGGATCAAATACGCACCATTCCATTTTTTGCGATGCACCTTGCCGTCTTGGCCGTGTTCTTGGTTGGCTGGAGTCCAGTGGCTGTTGCAACTGCCGTCTTTCTCTATGGCGTGCGCATGTTTGCGATAACGGGTTTTTACCATCGCTATTTCTCCCATCGCTCATTTCGCACAACCCGAGGGATGCAGTTTGTTTTTGCGGTCCTTGGGGCCTCTGCGGCGGAACGAGGACCGTTATGGTGGGCGGCCAATCATCGTGTACACCATGCTCATTCTGACCAACCAGCAGATGTACATTCTCCTCGCCAGCACGGTCTGTGGTGGAGTCATATGGGTTGGTTCTTAGCACACAATCAACTCGCCACACAGTTGCCTCGCATTAAGGATTTTGCCCGTTATCCTGAATTACACTTTCTCAATCGATATGATGTTCTCGTGCCAACTATCTTAGGCGTGAGCGTCTTTTTCTTTGGTGAATGGCTAGGGAGCACGTACCCAAGTTTAGGCACGAATGGCTGGCAGATGTTCATCTGGGGATTTGTTATCTCTACAGTGGTCCTCTGGCATGGCACGTGTACTATTAACTCGCTTTCGCATGTTTTTGGTAGCCGACGGTATGAGACCTCTGATGATAGTCGGAATAATCTGTGGCTTGCACTTATCACGATGGGTGAAGGTTGGCATAATAATCATCACAAGTATCCGAGCGCGACGAGACAGGGATTTTTATGGTGGGAAATTGATATGACCTACTATTTTCTGCGAGGACTTCAAGCTTGTGGCCTCATCTGGGGTATTCGCCCGGTGCCTGCTTGGGTGTTAAATCAACCGTCTTCAAAACAGGCTGATGGAAGCGCTGACTCTGACAAAATTGCCGTCTAAGACTTATAGCATATAGAGGCATTGAATTTTTCTTTCCACCTGGCACCTCTTTTTTTCGTATTTTCCTTATCGTTCATATCTTCAGGCCTTCAATTTCTTTTCCACTTACAAGAAGGGAAAGGCATGGACGCCTTTTCCTTCTTTGTTTGCCCTAACGGACCCTTCCCAATGAATCTTAGTTTTTTACAGTGATTTTAGATATTCAACGAGATCGCGTTTTTCGTCCGTCGATAGATCAAGTTTGAACACATCATCATAATGATTGACGACCGCCAAGAGAGTGGGGAATCGACCATCGTGAAAAAACCCACGCTTGGTATGAGTCCAGAGGCCTTTGAGTGGTGAGGTCCGATAGGCGTTTTCTGGTCCTCTTTCTGCTTGGTTATTATCGATGCCTATCTCTTCTCCTGGGTGCATGTTCCATCCCGGTTCGGTAAAGAGTGGCGGAACATGGCATTGTGCACATTTTGCCTTTTCATTGAATATTCGTTCCCCTTTTTTTGCTGCGTCCTTCTTAAAGCTTCCGCGAGGCGCAGAGGGGGCGGTTAATGCTAATTGGTAAAACTGCAAGGCCGGGAGTTTCTTGGTGACACGGTCTGGTTTTCGTCGCACATTGCCAAAACCATTTTTGGCGGCAATGGGGAATTTCTCTTCGTTGTTTAAGCGAGGGTCATAAAATGTTCCTTGCCCTCCCATTTCCAGAACGGCCACAAACGCATTCCAGTGAGAGATAGAGCCCCATCCCTCCCACGTTGTGAGATTGACCCCAGCTAAGCCAAAGGCTGGAGGGATAAGCGTTGGTGCATTTTTCCCATCTAACAATAAATGGGCATCAAACTTACCTGGTCCCCACGTGTTGAGGACTTTACGAACGGTTTGTTGCGAGAGGTTTAGCAGGTTTGCAAAAAAACTTAAATCAGGTGCGAGAGCAATAATGGCTCCCACGTTCAGGTCTTGATTGGCCCATCCATCAAGTCGTTTGCCGATCCCTGGCGCAAACGAATCATCCACGGTTGAATGACAAAGGGCGCATTGGATACCGACGGACTTGAAGGTTCCATATTCATCAAAAAAACCCTTTAGGCCTATAACCGCATCGAGTTTCAGGAGGGCTAACGTAGTGGCAGGGTCATCGAGATCGATCTTTTCTTGCCTGATTTTTCGTTTGAGCGAACGTGGTAATGCTCGCTTATCGACTTTTAAGCCGACTGCAATGGCGGTATTGGGGCTGACTCCAGGGCCTGTTCCACCATTTTTTTTGCCGGCAATAGCTTCATGCAGTCGCAGTGTGTCTCCCCAAAATGCTTCGTCCCCAAAGGTATCAAAGCGAAATGTTTCTCGACCTTCGACAATCATTTTTCGGCTGTCAGAAAAAACGTGGGATTGTGGGTTGTGCCGATGGTGTTCTTGGGAGGCCCATCCAGAAGCCCCTAGGTTCAGAAAGACAGAAGAGATAAGACCCATCATGACAAGCCCAAGACGTACGAGACGTCGACACTCTGGCATTGATCGTACAGATTTGTTCATTCGATTCCTCTCAAGTTTGAATGGATAATCACACGCCTCGACAAAGACCTTGGGGGCGATGGTTCGTCTTGAATGACACACCTAAGGCGTCACTTATCTAATATACATATGGCAAAAGTTAGATATTATGTGTGGCAGTCCTGGTTGTCAAGCCAGAATGACAAGTCTTACCGCTATTAGCGGGGGGATGTTGAAGACTCAGGGCTATGATGAAGTTGGGAAATGAAAAGAAGTTATACTTGTTGAGGCGAAGAGTAGGACAACGTTGTCGTATTCCCTCCTAATTGATCAAGAGCTACAAACATGTTCGATGGGTAATGGTCTACCTGCTCGTGAGTGAGTTGATTGTCGTACAAGGTTGTGGTGTTCTCGATTTGTACGAACGACCAACCCCTGATCGCGAGAAGAATCAACAGATGAATGGGGAAGGTTCAGCTGTGATTTTCTCTAGCTTTGTTTACATCTTTTTGTAAGGATGTCGACATGATGATGCACAGACGAACATTGTGAATGCCGCTGGATCGTGAAGAGATCTGGCGGCTTCATGGCACGAGACGGTGGAGGCGCTTGCATAGCAGTTCTGCGTCTCCCGGCCAAGCATTGACAAAGCCCTGGAGCGGGCGCACAAACTAGAATTTGCATCGCGCAAATCGCACAACACGCGGTTTTTGCAGGCCACGATGGGATCAAGCGCCTGGCCAAGGTGGAACAGGGGCTCGAACGCCGGCAAAAGCTGGTGGCGCAGCGCTATAATAAGCGCTATCTCAGGGAAATCATCCACTTTGACAGGCAACCCTTACCGCTGCTCACCGGCGAGAAGCGGATTCTCCCACGGGAGTATCTGTTCATGGCCATTGATGATTGCTCCAGCGTTCTCTATGCGGCCATCTTGCCAGACAAAACCCAGCAGTCGGCGGCCACATTCTTGGAACAAGGCATCAAGGAGTGTCGCTACACGCTCGAATCTGCCTATTCGGACAATGGCACGGCAGAGCGTGCGATCAAAGTGTTAGGGGATATGGTGGCATGCCGCGACTGGGTGTGTTTCAAGAGCGCCTCGGCAAGGGGAGCTGGCCCGCTTGATCAATTGCTATAATACCGTCCAGCCCCATGTAGGAATTGCCAATATGACGCCCGATGAAAAGCTCACACATTATTTCTTTCATCTGTCAAGAACGCGATGAAATCTCACAGGTTATCTAGGCTATGATTTGCCCGCACGTGCTGACTCAAGCTACGTGCGATCCAGTCATCATCTCCACTTCGGGAGACGTTCAGGACACGACACATGAGAGTGCCCGGCCAAGCCTTTTCTAGTTATCGATGAATCGAGACCTCAGGCGCTCTCTTTGGCAAAGAAGGCCGTCGCTGTTTTAAGATGTCTCGCTCCATTCGCAGCCAACGCTTCTCGGATTCGAGCCTATGGATCCGCGGTTACTCGGCAGGGCTTCCCTTGACCAGGAAAGGCTTCTGTTTGATGGAATTCCCATTCCTCTTTTCAACGCACCATTGCCCCCTAAGCTCCGCCCAGCGGCGGCACAACTGTCGCCGAGTTTCACCACCAAAGCGACCGCTTCTTTATTGAATTCTGAACTGTGATGCCTGGTGGTCGGTAATACTCCTTTTGGGGTTTGGGAATTGTTATGGATATTGTTAATATAATTAATTAACTTTATGGAGATTTATGCGGTTCTCAAAGAAAAGTGAATATGGTCTACGGGCAATGATCGAACTGACCCAAGAATATGGGCAAGGATTAGTGCAACGAAAAATATTAGCCGAACGCCAGAATATTCCTTTGGGTTTCCTCGAAATGATTCTCTTATCGTTAAAACATGCGGGGCTTATTGGAAGTCGTCGCGGAATGAATGGTGGAGTCTTTTTGATCAAAGCTCCAAAGGAAATTACGTTAGGGCAAATTATTCGTATTTTGGACGGGCCTTTGGCTCCGATAGCCTGCGTGAGTCAGACAGCTTATCAAAAGTGTGAGGATTGTCCCCATGCTGAAACGCCTACCTGTCCTATTCAAGGAATAATGTTGGACGTTCGGAACGCCATTGCTTCGGTACTTGATCATTATTCGTTAGAAGATTTTGTGTATGCGCAAAAAAAATGATCTGCCAAGAACAGGCAAAAAATCAGGACCACTGCTGTGAGTCAAAATTTCTGAATAATAGACTATCCAATTTGGTGAATTTTATAAGTGAATATTTAAATACGCGAGATGAGGGAACATATGGAAACGCATCTACGAAGCGTGGTGAAAGGGTTGAGTTGGCGAGTTATTGCTGTCTTAGTAACGACAGTTGTGGTATGGCTAATCTCTGGTGAGGTTTCAATGGCATTGTACGCGGGGTTTGCTGATTCCCTCATTAAAGTTGGGTTGTTTTGGGGGCATGAGCGTGTATGGCAAACGGTGGCCTGGGGTCGAAATATTCCTCCCACGAGTTCTCCATAAGTACTACGAAGGGAAAAGAAATAATCATGACCAATCGAATCTTAATCATCGGAGCTGTCATGGCTGGCATTGGTGTGGCTGCTGGAGCTTTTGGAGCACATGGTCTTCGTCCTATCCTTTCGGAAAAAATGATGGCCGCTTTTGAAACAGGAGTGCGATATCATCTCATTCATGCGTTAGCCATGCTGATGGCTGGTCTCAGTGCGCATTGGTTCAATCATCGGGTATTTGTGAAAGCGGGTTGGAGTTTTCTGATTGGCATTATCATTTTCTCGGGTAGTCTCTATACCTTGGCTCTTACGGATAGTCGGATGCTGGGTATCCTCACTCCCTTTGGTGGATTAGCCTTCCTCACTGGTTGGGGACTCCTGGCTAGGGGATATTGGAAGGCTCCACTCCATGGTTTCTCAAACCTAGAATCCAAGAGTGACCGCTAAAGAGTCTTTCAGCGAAGACAACCGTCATGAGGCAGTGGTAATACTTTTGACGAGCCAAGGTGGACTGCCTTTTCCCACATGTCAGGTTCGATGCGGGAAGGAGAATTGAATGTTCTCGTGTTCAAAATATTTTTGAGTCGACGCCGGTATTCTCGTCGCACCGCCCATTGTTCGATGGGAAAATTTTTGATGCGAGCTTTTATCATAACCTCTGACTCACCGAACGCATCGACTCCTGAAATTTCAATGGGTTCCAGGATTTTTCTGTCCATCTGTGGATCTTGCTGAAGGTCTTCTTGTACGTTTCTCATAGTTTCTCCCACGCGGTCGGTATCTTCTTGGTAGTTCACGCCGATTTCCATGACACAGGCGGACCATTCTTTTGTTTTGTTTGCTATGGTGGTGATTGTGCAATGGGGAAAAATATGCACGGTGCCTGAGAGGTCCCGTAGGGTCATAGTCCGAAAGCTGATCGCTTCCACCAGCCCGCCTGTTCCATTTACAACCGCGACATCACCGACTCGAATTTGATTTTCCAGAATCATAAAAAATCCATTAATCACATCTCGTACAAGATTTTGTGCCCCAAAGCTTACGGCTAAACTCACAATGTCTGTACCTGCCAATATTGGTGTGATATCCAGACCAATCTGATCAAGGCTCATTCTGATCCCAATGATCCACCCAAGCGTGAGACATATGGTTCGTAGCATTCCAATGAGGGTTTTGACGCGTTTTTCATTGGCGATACGTTCCATGTCTTCTCGCTCGCACCAGGAGAGTATCACTTTCTCAAATTTTTCTAACCCCAATCTGATTGCCTGTGTGACCATGTAGCTGACGGCAAGAATGATAAATATCCGGAAACTGGCTTCGACCATGCCCAGGGATTTGTGCGCCAGAAATGGCGAAAGTTGTTCGGTGAAAAAATGATTCGTTGAGCTCTCCTTTTGCGTGGCGTGAAGTGGAAGGCGAAGCCGTGGAATCTTGTCAAGACGAGATTCTTTGGTATTGTTACAAGGGATGGCACTCATGCTAAGTACCATGGGTGCTCCAAAACCCATTCCGGTGTTTAAAAGGAAATCCCATTGAGAGGAACATTCCTTTGATTCAATTGTATGAAAGGAGGCGGCATTCAGATATTGATAAAGCAAAGTTCTTGACACATATTTATTTCAATGGTAAAAGTTCAAATACAACCGATGAATTAAGACAATGCCGTTTTAATCATCGAACTATGAGAATTCGGACGATGGAGTCCTCGACCAGAAAAACTGGCTGAGGGCTTTTTTTTTGCCGTTTTCCCTAAGAACGTTCTTCGATTATGGTATGGGCACATCATAATCGGTCATGACAATGACGTGTGGCCAGATGCCCTGTAAATTTGAAATTTTGGCAGTAACAAGGATGTTGCTGCTCTCAACACGGAGGAAAGTATGAATATGATGCGGTATCTGAGAAACGTCGCTTCGGTAGTGCTGCTAGCAGGTCTACTCTTTTTGGGGTTCATCAACGTTAGTGTGGCCTCAGTGTTAACCAAAGAAGACTTTAAACTGTATGGGTATGTCGAAGCGTCCTATACCCAGAATTTCAATAATCCAAATTCACAAAGGAATGCCAATAGAATTTTTGATATCGATGCCAATTCCTTTCGGCCGCATATGGCTCAACTCGTCTTTGAGAAAGAAGGCAAGTCAGGCGGCACTCATGCTGATCGTGCGGGATTTCGCATTAAATTAAATTTTGGTGAAGACGCAAAGCTCACCGGGGGATCTGGCACAGATGATTTTGATTATCAGGAAGCGTACGTCCAATATATCGCACCCATTGGGAATGGTCTCGATCTACGAATTGGTCGGATGAATACCTTGATTGGCTATGAAGTCATTGAAAGTCCGCTGAACCCAAATTTCTCTCGTTCATGGCTTTTTGGTTTAGGCGAGCCCTTTACCACAACGGGTATTCGGGCTTCGTATGAGTTTAATGACATGGTGGCCTTGTCTGTTGGTCTGATCAATGCGTGGAATGGTGCACGATCCGATACCAATCGTAGTAAGTCTATTGAAGCCTTGTTAGGGCTGACTCCGATGGATTGGTTGAGCGTGTCGCTCTTCGGATTCTGGGGGCCAGAAGGCGCATTGGGTGCCAAAAATACCGATCTGGTTCAGCTTGGTGGGATTGTCACTGTACAGGCTTCGGATCAAACCTCCTTTGTTCTCGAAGGCTATCATGCTTCTCAGGAGAATGCGCAGGCAGGAATGGATGTCCAATGGCACGGAGTTGCAGCGTATGTCATCCATGACTTTGATGATCAGTGGGGTGCACGGTTTCGTATGGAATGGTTTAAAGATTCCGATGGATTCTTGACTGGAGATGATCAAAAGCTTTGGGAAGGGACCGCAACCGCACAGTATAAACTGACTCCGTCCTTAATTACGCGCCTAGAATTTCGTTACGATAAATCTAGCCAAAATTCATTTCAGTACGGCGGTCGTGCAGCGAACCATCAAGAGACCTTAGCGACTGAAGTGATATTCCTCTTCTAAGTTTCTGGAGAGGGTAGGAGAAAATAATGTTCATCGATAAATTTAACAAGATAGGTGTATGTTTTCTCTGTGTCTGTATTTTGTCAGTCTTTTCAATGAGTTCTGTATTCGCACAAGAAGATTCAACGATAAATGCCGGTGATACTGCTTGGGTCTTGACCTCATCAGCTCTTGTGCTTGCGATGATTGTTCCTGGCTTGGCGTTGTTTTATGGGGGAATGGTACGAAGTAAAAATGTGTTGAGTACGATGATGCATAGTTTTATTTCGATTTGCATTGTCAGCGTCGTGTGGGTGTTGTGGGGGTATAGCCTGGCGTTCGGTCCAGATGTTGGCGGAATTGTTGGAGGTTTGGATCTGGTGGGACTTTCAGGAGTTGGTCCTGAACCGGCAGAAGGCTCCACCATTCCTCATATGGCCTTCATGGTCTTTCAGTTGATGTTTGCCGCCATTACTGTGGCTTTGATAAGCGGGGCCATTGCTGAACGGATGAAGTTTTCGGCTTTTGTGTTATTTGCGACTCTCTGGGTGACGCTGATTTATGCGCCCTTAGCGCATTGGGTGTGGGGGGGAGGCTGGTTGGCGGGTCTAGGCGAATTAGATTTTGCTGGGGGAACCGTTGTTCATATTAGTTCGGGTGTGGCCGCGTTAACCTGTGCCCTTGTGTTAGGAAAACGTCGTGGGCATGGGACGGATAATATGAGTCCCCATAACCTGCCATTTACCGTGATTGGAGCCGGGTTATTGTGGGTGGGATGGTTTGGCTTTAATGCCGGGAGCGCGTTAGCGGCTGATGGCATCGCGGCAAGTGCGTTTGTGGCGACCCAAGTTGCCGCAGCAGCAGGGGCCTTGGCCTGGTTGTCTGTGGAATGGGGATATCGCGGAAATCCCACCATACTTGGGGCGGCCAGCGGAGCGGTCGCTGGGTTGGTGGCTATTACGCCAGCGGCCGGATTTGTCGGTCCTGTCTCGGCCATCCTGATTGGGTTGGGTGGTGGAGTCGTGTGTTATCTCGGTGTCTTTTTGAAAAATAAGATGGGCTATGATGATGCCTTGGATGTGCTGGGTATTCATGGCATTGGTGGAACATGGGGGGCTTTGGCCACAGGATTATTTGCGAGTGTTGGTGGAGGCACCGGACTCTTTTTTGGTAATCCTGGCCAGGTGGGAATTCAGGCTGTTGGCGTGGGCGCAACCTGGATTTTTGCCGGTGTTGGGACATATGTGATTCTGAAAATCGTGGATGGTGTGGTGGGATTGCGTGTGAGTAAAGAAGAGGAAGTCATTGGCTTAGATCTCACCCAGCATAGCGAACGAGCCTATGGCTGATGTCTAGAAATTAGGTCCTAGTCAATGTGATGTGACGGTAAGAATTGAGCAGCATGAACAGGTCACGCGAGTTGCGGGTAATTGTATAGCTTTTTATTTTATGGAGGGACCATCCCTATGAAACTTATTCAAGCCATTATTAAACCGTTTAAGCTCGATGAAGTAAAAGAAGCCCTCATTGAACTGGGAATTCAAGGCATGACGGTGACTGAGGTGAAAGGTTTTGGACGGCAAAAAGGTCATAAAGAGACCTATCGTGGAACGGAATATCAAATTGAATTTGTTCCAAAAATTAAAATTGAAATTGCCTTGGCGGACAGTCGCGTGAATGAGGCCTTGGAAGCCATCACACGTGCAGCCAAAACAGGAAGTATTGGAGATGGGAAAATTTTTGTAACGGAATTGCAAAGTATCATTCGTATTCGTACGGGAGAAACGGGAGAAGGGGCGGTCTAAGCTGGCTTTTTATTTTTTATATTCCATGTGTGGTGGGTTGAAGGAGACATGATCATGATATTCAAAATGCTCATACAGGTCAGCCTTGTGTTTGGCATGGTCATTGGTATGGGAGCCTGGTCCGTGGTCTTGGCCCAAGAGGGGAGTGTGCCAACGATTGATACGGGCGATACGGCTTGGATGTTGATGTCCTCTGCGTTGGTCTTATGCATGATGCTTCCAGGATTGGCTTTATTTTATGGCGGCTTAGTACGTAGTAAAAATGTGCTCGGCACAATCATGCATACAGCGGTCATCTTATGCTTGATTTCGTTGGTGTGGGTGATCTGCGGATATAGTTTAGCCTTTGGCCCTGATGTTGGTGGAGTGACTGGGAGTTTAGCGTGGATGGGCTTACAGGGCGTAGGCATGGAGCCGAGCCCAGATTATGCGTCAACGGTTCCGCATCAGGTCTTTATGATCTTTCAACTCATGTTTGCCGCGATTACGGTCGCCCTCATTACGGGTGCAGTGGCCGAACGGATGAATTTCAAAGCGTTACTTGTTTTTTCTGTCGTCTGGTCACTCTGTATTTATTCTCCCTTGGCCCATTGGGTATGGGGTGGCGGGTGGCTCTCACAAATGGGAGCGTTAGACTGGGCTGGAGGAGCAGTCATTCATATCAGTTCAGGGTTTGGGGCCTTGGTGTGTGCGATGATGCTAGGTCCACGCAAAGGGTTCGGAAAAGAGCCGATGCCCCCTCATAATTTACCCATGACGGTATTGGGAACGGGACTGTTGTGGTTTGGATGGTTTGGCTTTAACGGGGGTAGCGCAATGGGAGCCAATGGCGCCGCCGGCGTGGCCTTCGTAGCCACGCATATTGCCGCCGCCGCAGGTGGAATCAGTTGGATGGTGGCGGAATGGGTGCATCGAGGAAAGCCAACCGTGTTAGGGCTTGCCAGTGGTATTATTGCCGGCTTAGCGACGATTACCCCAGCCGCTGGGTTTGTGGGCCCTATGTCCGCCATGATTTTTGGCTTAGTCGCTGGGATGGTGTGCTATGCCGCCGTTGTGTGGAAAATGAAATTAGGGTATGACGACTCATTGGATGTGGTCGGAATTCATGGCGTTGGGGGGTTCATGGGAATCTTGGGCACGGGTCTCTTTGCGTCGATTGGTGCCACAGGGTTGTTTTTTGGAAATGCAGAATTGTTCGGTATACAAGTCTTCCTGGCTTTGGTAACCTTAGCGTTTTCAGTGGTGGGAACTTATATTATCCTGAAAGTGATCGATCTGACCATCGGGCTTCGAGTCTCTCCTGAAGATGAACAAATGGGGTTGGATCTCAGTCAACATAGCGAGAGAGCCTATTCATAAAGAAGTGTGAGGTTCTCGAATCAAACCGTAGTGAACAAGGATTTAGTTTTTATACACGAATGTCTTAAGAAGGAGGTAAGTGAATGACCCCGAAAGAAGTGTTGGATTTTGCCAAGAAGCATAAAGTCGAAATGGTCGATCTTAAATTTATCGATTTGGTTGGAACATGGCAGCATTTTTCAATTCCTACTTCCGAATTATCCTTGGACTTATTTAAAGAAGGATCCGGGTTCGATGGATCGTCCATTCGTGGGTGGAAGGCCATTGAAAACAGCGATATGTTGCTGGTGCCAGATCCCAATACCTGTCGGATGGATCCATTTACCGAGATTCCCACGATGAGCATGATCGGGAATGTTCAAGACCCGATAACTCGCACCATCTATGAACGCGATCCTCGCGGAGTGGCCATGCGAGCCGAACAATATCTGAAGAGTACGAAAATCGGTGATACTTCTTACTGGGGTCCAGAGGCTGAATTTTTCATCTTTGATCATGTGAGCTTTGACCAAAATGGCAACTCTGGGTATTACTTCGTGGATTCGGAAGAAGGCATTTGGAATTCAGGAAAAGATGGGGGAAACTTAGGCTCCCGTCCTCGTCATAAGGAAGGGTACTTTCCCGTAGCCCCGGTCGATTCGCAACAAGATATTCGATCTGAAATGTGCCGCGAAATGGAAAAAGCAGGAATTCATGTTGAAAAGCATCATCATGAAGTCGCCACGGGGGGACAAGCAGAAATTGATCTTCGTTTCGATACCTTGGTCAAAATGGCTGATCAAATGATGATGTATAAATACATCGTCCGTAATGTTGCACGGCGGCATGGAAAAACCGCTACATTTATGCCGAAACCGGTATTTGGCGACAACGGGACGGGCATGCATACGCATCAAAGTATTTGGAAAGGTGGGAAGCCAAACTTTGCAGGCAAAGATTACGCTGGTGTCTCACAGCAGTGCCTGTATTATATTGGCGGGATCTTGAAGCATGGGCCAGCATTAGCGGCGTTGACTAATCCCACAACCAATTCATATAAGCGACTCGTGCCAGGATTCGAAGCTCCCGTGATGCTCGCCTATTCTAGTCGTAACCGATCGGCAGGCATTCGAATTCCGATGTATTCACCTAGCCCGAAAGCGAAACGCATTGAGGTCCGATTCCCCGATCCTTCGTGCAATATGTATCTCGCATTCAGCGCCATGCTGATGGCAGGATTGGATGGCATCCAAAATAAAATCGATCCAGGCGAAGCAATGGACAAAAACCTGTATGATTTGGCACCTGAAGAATTAGGGAATATTCAAACATTGCCGTCGAGTTTAGAGGAAGCGTTAGACAACTTGGCCAATGACTATGAATTCCTCTTGAAAGGGGGCGTATTCACTGAGGATTTGGTTGAAGCGTGGATTACCTATAAACGAGATAACGAAGTAGATCCGATGCGTCTCAGACCCCATCCTCATGAATTCTTCATGTATTACGACGTGTAGATACAACGAGGATATCTGAGGGGGCCTGAACCTTCCCTCTCGCACGATATGAAATGCCTGAGTCGATGAAAATTGGCTCAGGCTTTCTTTTGTGAAAAATGCTTCAGAAAACGTTCATGAATGGTTGCCATTCGCTCGAGGGTGGTCTGCTCAAAGGCTTGAGCGCTTTTCTGCCAATCTGTGGAGCTCATTCCCAGCCGACGAGCCAGAAACACCATTTCGTCTGACCCTGAAGTTGGCAGAACCAAGTCTTTGGCATTACCTCGCACAATCCGTAAGGCATCAATCAATTGGCGAAGAAACAGATAATCATCATGTAAGGCTTCCCTTTCGGAGAGAGAGAGAAGAGAGGCATGACACAATTGTTCGATGGCTTCGAGGGTGTTGGGAGTTCGAAGGGATGGGTTGTCATGCCCATGAAGAAGCTGAAGGTATTGCACCATGTATTCGACATCCAACAATCCTCCCTTTCCGTATTTCACATGAGTTGAGCCAGGCTGAACCAATTCAGCCACCTGTCGCTGCCGAAGATGTAGCGCGGTTTGCAAATCCCAAGAGTCAGGTCCATAGACAAATTGGTTGCGATGAGCTTCAACCGCTTTTCCTAACGTACGATCCCCAGCGATAAACCGAAGCTTGATGAAGGCCTGTCGTTCAAAAGGGGCGGCCTTGCCTTGAACAGAATAATACTGCTGAATTTCTTCCAAAGAATTCGCTAATGTGCCTTTGTCCCCATTGGGACGAAGTCGAGTATCAATATGAAAAATGCCTTCTTGTTTCGCGTCGATCCATTGAAGAAATTCCTGTGACCATCGTTCGTAGAAATCAGTCGCGATGATGGATCGATGATGTGTCTTTACTGATGGAGGGTTGGCATAGACAAAAAGAATTTCAATGTCTGAGGCATAGCCCAATTCTCCGCCACCCAATTTCCCCAATCCAAAAATGGCCATCAAAGGCGTCATGGTTTTTGAGGTTTTTGGTCGTATGGCCAGATAGGATTGCTCGAGTGCTTGCGCGACAATCACATCAGCCAAGTTGGTGAGGGCGTGGGAAAAATCAGGAAGCGTGTTAATTTCCAGAAGATGCCGCATATCAATTCTGAACAGTTCTTCATCTTTGAATTGGTTCAGTTGCTGTTTTTTTCGTGGGATCGTTTTCGCCTGTTGTAATCGTTTCTCGATAGCATGACTCAGAATGCGTGTGGAGCGAATCAATGGGCCTTTCTGGAATTGATGCATCATGGGCAAGAGATTGTCATGCTGCCGTCGAAGTAAATCTTCCCAGAGATAATCACTGCTGCCAAACAGCTGAGCGAGATGCTCTAACGTCGACGCTTGTCCTAATACGCTCAGGGTTGAAGCTTTCTGCGGTTGCTCGAAAAGCTGATCCAAAAATTGATCGAAATGATCAAGGGCTTTTCCGGGGTCTGGTGCCCAACTGAGATAATAGGTGAACTCTTTCAGGAGTGCGGCGGCAGTCCGTAGCTCTTGCTGCTCCGTTTGGCTCTGGAGTGTTCGTCCGTGACGCCCTCGAACATAGAGTCGGTTCAACACTTGGTCGTCTTTGACTTCAATCTTGGCTTTGACGAGGTAAATGCCACGCATGGCTAACGCATTGGCAAAGGCATAGAGAAAGGCGGGTGTGTCCGTTGACCGAATATCCAGCACAGTATCTGGTGAAGATGGTGGGTTGGAAAATGTGATATGAACGGGGTGGAGCATATCTCCAGTCTTTTTTGGTGTTGTCCCAAGATGTTCAATGAGCTGCCGATTTACCTCTCGCCGAGTCTGGCGTATGTGATTGTTTTGCAATAACCGAAGCAACGATGTGATGTTGTGTTGGAATGCTTGTTGGGCTGATGTATCGAATGAACAGCTCTGTAGGGCTTGGACTCGAAACACATCTACCGCAATCTTTCGAGACAATCCTCCTGTTGGACGCTTGAGAGAAATACCTTTCCATGGATTCAGTTTTTTCCCCGTTAATGCTTTTGGCTTGGATCCAGGAGCCATTTCTCGAGACGTGAAAATTGCGGCCTCTCGAATATCGAGTCCAAAAGAGGCCAACACTCCACAGAATGTGGCAAATTCAGAAAAATAATCATACGCCACTAAATGTATTTGATATTGTCGAGAGGGGAGGGTGTCGATCGCCACGGAGCAAGGGGAGTCAATGGTGAGCTTGGCTGTGAGCTCCAGATGTTGAAGAATGGTTTCAAGAGGGAATTGTTCGAAATAGTCTGAATCCATCTGCGAGAGGAAATCTTGAAGCAATTTCTCAGGGAGATGTGCCGAATGGGCTTGGATGTGTTCAAACATGGCAGAAACATTCATACCCTGGAGTATACTGAAAAAAAATGGCGTTGTAAGGTTGGATGCGGTCTCGTATAATTTCATGTCAGCATGAAATCTTCTTCAACACACACGACAAGAAAAGTGACCTTCAGCAAAACGGGGAACCGTTCTCATTTGCCCGATCCCACACTCCTCCTGTTAGCGACAGACCTTGCTTCAAAAGAAGTCACTCGTATTCTCCAAGCGTATGGCCTGGATAATTGGCAACAAGCTGACCGTAATCTGCAGGCGATGGCTGGGGAACCAGCTACACGTAAAGCCTTAGCGATAATTCTTCCTATGCTGCTTGGAAGCGTAGCTCAAACGGCTGACCCTGATCAGGGGCTTAACGAATGGGAGCGGTTTGCTGATTCTGGGATTCACCGTCTTCAGTTATTTCAATATCTCGCGAAAGCTCCGCATATTGTTGACGTCCTGAGTACGGTCTTTGGCAATAGTCCGTCGATGGCTCAAACCCTACTTCGAGATCCGTTGTTGGTCTATTGGATTGAAGATGATCGGGTGCTCATCCGGAAACAAACTGGAGCAAGACTTTTGGCGACATTGGAGAACATGCAGGAAGGGGTCAAAAGCTATGACGCCAAATGCGAAGCCTTGCGGCGCTTTAAACGACGAGAAATGCTTCGCCTAGGGATTCGTGATCTTCTCGGTATTGCCACGCCGATTGAAACCTATACCGTGCTGTCAGATTTAGGGGCAGTCGTGATTCAAGTCGCATATGAATTAGTGGAACATCACATCCAACTCCAATATGGTGGTTGGGATTCTCCATCATCCGTGCGGACAAAAAAACGTGTAGGTTTTTCGGTCCTGGCTATGGGGAAACTCGGTGGTTGGGAACTGAACTATAGTTCGGATGTGGACCTCATTTATGTGTTTCAGGCTCCCCGGGGAATATCTAAAACGGGAAAGGGGCAAGAGGCGGTCTCAGGCGTCGATTATTTTCATGCATTAGCAAGAGAGCTGACAAACGTTTTATCAGTCCCAACGGCTGAAGGGGCCTTGTTCCGAGTGGATATGCGGTTGCGGCCAGAAGGGGAGGTTGGGCCTTTAGCCTGCTCCGTAGAAGATGCCTCTCATTACTACCAAACACGTGGTCGGACATGGGAACGTTTGGCGTTTTTGAAAGCGAAGCCCATTGCTGGTGACGTCCAGATTGGACGATCGCTCATCCGAAAGTTAGGGAAGTTTGTCTATGGAAACAGAGAAATGGCCCCTCAGATTTTTTCGGAGATTCATGCCCTACGATCTCAAATGGTATCCAAGATGAAACGTCGAGGAGAACTCGAACGCAATGTAAAGTTAGGGATCGGCGGCATTCGTGAAATTGAATTTATTGTCCAAGGACTTCAGCTTCGATGGGGGTATCAGTATTCTGGTATTAAGGATCGTCAAACATTAAAAGGTTTAGTGAAATTATTTCGTGTGGGGAAATTGAAAATTGGAGCGATAAAGGAACTCAAGACCTCATATATCTTCTTACGAAACCTCGAAAATAAAATTCAAATGGTTCATGAACGACAAACGCATCTTCTTCCTGAAAAAACAGAAGAGCTTGCAAAATGCGCGATAAGAATGGGGTACCCGAGAGGAAAAACCGTCAAGCAAACTGCGGAAGGTTTGCAAATAGACTATCGTCATCACATCGAGAATGTTCATGCCCATTATCAGCAAATCGTTGAGAGTTCCGATTGATCAAATAATGCTATCTTGAAATAGAGTCATGAGCGTGTAGCGCTGTAATAGAAGAGATGCGTTAGTTCTTAAAAGGATTACTTCCCGCAAGGGGTTGAATGTATCCTAAAGATGCTTATCTTTTTCATAGAGCATAGGGACGAATGACGAGTCTACTGATGATGGAGAATGCCTAATGAATCCCAATGACATGACACTGAAATTACAGGAAGCGTTGCAAGTGGCGTCGGGCATGGCGATGCGCCGCAATCACCAAGGGATTGATGTTGAGCATCTATTGGTTGCGTTATTGGAACAGGCTGATGGTTCGACTATCCCCATTCTTGAGCAAGCGGGTGTGTCACCGAAGTCTGTGACCCAAGCCGCCGAGCAAGTCCTCCAAAAAATTGCACAAGTGCAGGTGAGCGGCTCAGCTCCGGGACAAGTACATATCACGTCTCGCTTAGGAAAAGTCATGAATCACGCTGAAAGCGAGATGAAAGAGCTTCATGACGAATATTTGAGCGTTGAGCATGTCTTACTAGCCATGGTCGAGGAAGGCGGAATTTTTCAATCCTTGGGATTAAAGCGGGATAAGTTGTTAGCTGGGTTGCAGCAGGTGCGTGGGAATCAGCGAGTGACGAGCCAGGACCCTGAGGGGACGTATCAATCATTAGAAAAATATGGTCGAGATCTGACGCGGGCGGCCAGTCAGGGAAAGCTTGATCCCGTCATTGGCCGAGATGAAGAAATACGTCGGGTTATTCAAATCTTATCGCGGCGGACCAAAAATAATCCCGTGCTTATTGGCGAACCAGGTGTGGGGAAAACCGCAATTGTCGAAGGCTTGGCCCAACGTATCATCAAAGGTGATGTGCCTGAAGGCCTGAAGCAAAAACGGCTCGTCGTACTAGATATGGGTGCGTTGATCGCAGGGGCGAAGTTTCGTGGTGAATTTGAGGAACGATTAAAGGCTGTGTTGAAAGAAGTACAATCGTCGCAAGGCCAGATTTTGCTGTTTATTGATGAATTGCACACCGTCGTTGGGGCAGGTGCAGCGGAAGGTGCGATGGACGCGGCCAATTTATTGAAGCCTGTGTTGGCTAGAGGAGACTTGCATTTAATCGGTGCCAGCACTCTCGATGAATATCGGAAACACATTGAAAAAGATGCGGCTCTTGAGCGACGGTTTCAACCGGTTGTTGTTGATCAGCCTTCGGTTGAAGATACGATTTCGATTCTACGTGGGCTGAGAGAGCGATATGAAGTCCATCATGGGGTGCGTATTAAAGATTCGGCACTCGTGGCGGCTGCACGCTTATCGCATCGCTATATAGGGGATCGGTTTTTGCCAGACAAAGCCATTGATTTGATTGATGAGTCGGCCGCAAGATTGCGAACGGAAATCGACAGTATGCCGGCCGAGATGGATGAAATTTCTCGAAAAGTGTTACAGCTTGAAATTGAAAGGGAAGCCTTAAGAAAAGAAACAGATACCGGGAGCCAAACACGATTGGCCAATTTGGAACAAGAGCTAGAGAATAAACAAGAGACCTTATCTGAGCTAAAAGGGCGTTGGGATGCTGAAAAAGCATCTGTTGGGAAATTGCAAGAATTACGGCAATCCATTGAAAGCGTGAAACAGGAGATTGAACAAGCGGAACGGCAGTATGATCTGAACAAGGTGGCGGAGTTGCGATACGGGTCGTTGCCACATTTGGAAAAAGAGATGCGCGAAGAAGAAGAGCGCCTCACCAATAAGGATCAGGGAAGCCGATTACTCAAAGAAGAAGTCGATGAAGAAGATATTGCCGAAGTGGTGAGCCGTTGGACAGGTATTCCCATGAATCGGCTGATGCAAGGTGAAGTAGAAAAGCTCTTACATTTGGATGACCATTTACATCAACGTGTCATTGGACAAGATGAGGCCGTCCGAGCGGTGGCCGACGCGGTACTTCGTGCCAGGTCTGGTATTAAAGATCCTGATCGTCCAATAGGATCGTTTTTATTTCTTGGTCCAACTGGAGTGGGAAAGACGGAATTAGCGCGTGCATTGGCGCATACGCTTTTTGATGATGAATCCAATTTGGTTCGAATCGATATGACTGAATATATGGAAAAACACACGGTGGCTCGATTGATCGGGGCCCCTCCAGGATACGTGGGATTCGAGGAAGGTGGGCAATTGACGGAAGCAGTCAGACGAAAACCTTTCTCGGTCATCTTGTTTGATGAGGTGGAAAAAGCCCATCACGATGTATTTAATATCTTACTCCAAGTCTTAGATGATGGCCGTTTGACGGACTCTCAAGGTCGAACTGTGGACTTCAAGAATACGGTGCTCATTATGACCTCGAATCTGGGCAGTCAGGAAATTCTGGAAGCCCAACAGCAGAACATGGATTATGAAGGCCTTCGAGCGTTGGTCCTGCGAGAAATTCAACAACACTTTCGTCCAGAATTTCTCAACCGAGTGGATGAGGTGGTGGTTTTCCATCCGCTGACGCAAGAGGAACTCGGTCCAATCGTGGAAATTCAATTAGGACGATTGCGAGCGAGGTTGGCGGATCGACAGTTGACGTTGGAACTCAAGCCGGCAGCAGTCACTGAATTGGCTTCACGCGGTTATGACCCAGTCTATGGAGCGAGACCTTTGAAGCGATTGATCCAACAAGAGATTGAAACGCCGCTGTCGAGATTGATCATTCAAGGTAAAGCCTTAGACGGGCAAACCATCGTAGGCGATGTGGTTAATGGCAAGTTCCTCTTAACCGCCCAAGAGACTTCAGCGAACTAACTCCAGTCAGATTATTTCAAACTTCCTCTCTCTTTGAGACGTGTGTTTCGAAGAGGAACGACCGTCGGGTGAAGGTACAGGATAGCTCAATCGATTGCTGTTGCCATGTCAGCAGGTAGTACACAGGGCTTCATTCTTTTCTGATACGCCTGCCCTCATCATAGAACGGCAGAGTTACTCTCTATTTCTTTTTGCCACCAGTCATCGTCCGGACTACTTCGACGACGGGAAATAGAACTTCGCGCCCACTAAGCCGATGATCGTGTGGGCTTTAAACTTATCTTCAGCAATTGTGGTTCCATTGGATCGAAACTTCACGTCACCTTTATTGCTTTTCCAGGCAATTTCGAGATTGAGGGCCACGTGGTCACTCAGGAAGATATCCATGCCTCCGGCTATCCGCGCCGCTATCGTATTTTGCGGATTAACTCGACAGTTGATCGTGGCCCCACAGAAATTATTCAGTCTGTCTGATTCATCAAAGTCGTTGACATTCACTCCTAGGCCAAATGAGGCGTAGGGCGAGACTTGTCCGACGATGACACGGCCTTCCACAAAGGGAATGAGGGAAAAGGTTTGAAAGGCTCCTGTTTTCCCAAACCCATTCTGTTCCACCCGGTGATGATCATACTCAGCCATGATGCCCACATTGAGAATTCGCTTAAAGGAGTAAAAGAATTGGACGTTGATGGCTGGCCCGGCTTCGCTATCATTATTTTGAATGATGTCTCTGGTCGGGAATGAAGCTCCTGCACGCGTGGAAAATCCCCATCCATGACGCGGTGGCGTTAATCCATCCGATGTCGTCTGCGCTTGAACTTCTCCCAATCCGCAGGCCGTCACGAACAAGACTGCGAGCACTAATCGTAATGTGGTCATAGAACACCCTCCTCAGTAAAGAATATGAATGTGGTATGTGAAGCCAGATCAGTTGATCCAAGTTTGGCTGCATCAAGAGGGGGATGTGATTCCTGAAGTCTTGTCCTCTAGCTAGGGACGGTAGTCTGTGGACTAAAACGCTATCCGCTCTGCTTGCACTAGCGAAGGTGTATTATTCACAGATGTTCGATATATTTTTAGAACCAAGGGATACATGTTCTTTCTAGTCAAGCCTGCGCGATGCGCTCAACTAGAGACTGACTCGGCTTGCGTTAAAAGAGATCTGACTCTTGTAGATCGTCCCGCAGAAGTCCTCATGTGCACGAATGGCACTTGCTGAGATTACTGCCAACATGTCTATGAATTGCTCTCTTACTGCCGATGGCGGCGGTGTGAACGTTCACCACGAAATTTTCCTCGATGCCGCTCATTCTTCCACCCATGACGATGTCCAAACCGCTTTGATGAACCATAGCCATGCCGATATTGATGACGTTTTTGATACTTCCTATTTTGCTTGGCAAATGGATGTATGTGTGGACGCCCATAGTTTCGACCGTAAGAAGACCCCCCACGACCAAGATGCAGGCCACCGGGACTGATGTAGATGGAAAGACCCGTCAGCTGGATTGAAGCTGCAGAAGTCCCGCTACGAGAATAATCCCCCGCCCAAGCAGGAGAAAAAGTGAAACAGACAAGAGCAAGAAGACCTGTCATGAATATATGCTTCATTGTTCTTGCTCTTGGATGATTGTTCACATCTACATTTCTTTCATACTGTGAGGCAGAATGTGAAATGCTCATGAGTGAGTTCCTCCTTAAATAAAGTGACATTCGCTGACTGTTTCGTCGCGTTTTAGTCATTGTTCTTCATCTAAATGAATTCAGAAGTAAGATTATAGAATCATATATAAAGTCAAATTAGTAGTCAAATTAAACACTGTTTTGCGTTCTATTTGCGTGCCATAAACAAAATAAATATAGTAAATACAATGCCTTGTATAAAGATTCATTAAGTAGTAAAATTTACGCGTACTAAAAATGTGAGAGGCCACAAAGACAGGTGTTAGCTCAATATCCAGGGAACAAGACGATGAAACACTTTTCTGACAAGGAAGTTGGGAGATATATTGAGGCGATCAACAAAAAGGCGGCTCAAGTTTGGATCAACGCCTTTGCGCGAGAACCAAAATTACAACAAGCCTATTACTGGACCTTGTTTTCTGAATTGTTTCTCAAGCAACTTCACGATTTTCCCGTGAGCATGAGTGATGCCGAGAAAATGATTCCTCAATTGTCGGCCTCGCAAGCGAGACGCGCCATACACAACGCCAAAGACGCAGAATATCTTGAAGTGACGGATACTGGAGAAAGAACAAAATATGTGACACTCACAAAAAAGACGGAAGCATTAATCCGAACGACCAGTTCGGCAGCCCTTGAGAGCATGAAAGAAATTTTCGAGTAAACAAATTCAAAATCTGAATTTTTGATCACATTTGTTGATGTCGACTTTGAGGTACTCTGTTTTTGAGTTGCAAAAGTAACGGTTGCTGAAGAGTCGACAGCAGAGAACTGATTTAAGTCGAGTCTGACCCCTTAAGTATGTTTTGGAGTATTACTCGAAATGGATTTTGTCGTGATTGAGGACGGTGGCGGTGACTAATCGAAGAAGGGACAGTGATTGGTTGAAATCAAGAATAGCCTGCCATTCTCGGCCTTGTGCTAAACGAAGTTTTATTTTGAAACTCTAACGCGGATCGGGTTGTGCTTAACCTCAAACGTAAGCCATGGCGTTCTGCTTTCAATTGTTTTCGAATAACATTCGTGCGGTTTGGTTGGTTTGGATGCTACTGAAATGACCATTTTCTTCGTGAACAAGACACGTTGTCCAGCCACTTACGGTCCTGGGGGCGTCCAGAGCCGCGCAGTCGGTGCGTGGTACGCTCAACCCCACTTGCATCAAGATCCACCAAATGCTCTACCTCTTGAGTGGCATGAAACTGCCGAAGTTGGCGGTGAGACGCTGCACACTTGATGGGATCATGTGTGTGTCTGGAAGCGGTTATTTTTCGAGGATCTTCATCTGACGGATCGCCATGCAGCTGGCATGGATGGCGATCCCAAAGTGCTGAATCAGATCCTTGAGCGTGGCATCAGGATGCTGAGCGAGATGGTGCCGTTGCGCCAGACGATCCAACTTGTGTCGACGAGGCCTATGCCGCTTGGGAGTCAAGTCCGGTCGTTGCCACCAATCCTGAATACACCAGATGTTTACAGGGCACAGTCTGGCGGCTTCCGCCTTCATGCCGCCTTCAGTACAAATGGCACTGACCGTTTTCGTAACTCAATACTGTGAGTCATGGGTGCAGGAGAATATATGCATTGGAACGTAATTGAAATGATTATAAGTTTGAGCGTGGAGCGTACATGCTGTACTTGAGCACTGAAGCTTGGCGAGAGAGACGTTGGCAGATTTTTTCAACTGACTCCTAAGAGCCCTCTCGCTTTAAACAGATATTTTCTAACTTGGTGTGTTCTCGGCTGCACGTTTGTGTAAGGAGGTGGGAGTGAGCTGCTGAGTCTGTGACAGCGGTCAGCTTGAATTGATGGCAGAGTTGAACGGTATAGATGAGTGATGCTGCGGTTTTGATCATGGCCCAACCATACTCAAATTGACGAGCTTGTTGTCCTTCAAGTCGTTGACGGCTCAAAGCCTGAACGATTTCCACATTCAGCGTGACGTTTTCCCAGGTTTCCTCCTGGAATTGAAGCCATTCTGGACTGTTCTCAGTTTGAGCTGACTCGTCTGCATCTTGGGGGGCGGCAAAGAGGCCCCGCTGAAATCGGCGATCATTCATGATTGATTCGTGAAAGCGATGACGCCATGGCGGATCTGACAAATCATGATTGACGGCAGAGATCGTCTTGGGTGTCATGGAGCCACTCAAGTCATGCCCTTGAATGATTCGACCTGCTTTGAAGTGTTCTGGGTGATAGTCTCCCATACGATCGGGAAATGCCGTTGTGCCCATCAAGGGTGTGAGGCGGAGAGCCATGAAATCTCGAAAGTGAACCGCCTCATAATCCTCCAATACGCGCTCAAGTGTGCGCTCATGACAGAGATGAAAAGGGTAGTAGAGGGCGTTCGTCATTCAAAGATATCAAGTAGATGAAGAGGGGGTGTGGATTAATCCGGCCGTAGGGTCAGTGTGGAGGCAGTCTGTAAACATAATGTTATAGGTTAGTATTAAGGAGCGTGGCCAAGCGACAGGTCTAATGGTATCTGTACTAAATAAGTGAGTGTCTTGTATGAATAAATAATTTATAAAGTTCAATAGGGAAGGCTGTATTTGTATCTTAGTGATTGCCGAGTATCAAGTTGAATCTAAATTATTACTTTAGGTATTTTTATTGAATTATTTCAATAGTCTTTGAAGGTATAGCGAGTAGGGGAGCTTGCATCGAAATGTATACATGAGGCCTAGCAGAGCGATGGTTACTCTTGTGAGTCGAGCGTAGACTTGACGTAAGGAGTCAGAAGATAGGCGGCAATAGATAGGCCCATTCCCAGTGCGGCTCCAAGTAAGCCACTAATATAGACCCCAAATAGGGGGAACAGAAACATCACAAGAATCATTAGGAGGGCGATATTTTTGTGTCCCTCATAAAAGGCCTGACGCTGTTTGCTCTTGAGTGAGTCACTGAAAGATAAGTCGGAATGTATGCTCATGGCTGTGGAGTATTAGCAAGAGATGAAGAAATAGGCAAACATCGAGGGTGCCCTGTGGGCGACGCGCTTGTCCTCTATATGTGAGCGCGATCGTGATGATGGTTCAGCCTTGTGGGCGGTGATGATCTCATCCGTACCTGTCAGGTTGTTGTCTCTTCCTGTCGGCATGCTCTTCCTCAAATGCTTTACATCTCTTCTCCGCCTTCAAGGCAATCCGTGCATTCATCCATTTTAGGGTCGCCATGTTTACTGCAATAATGACGTGAACATTGCCCGCAGGTCATAAAACTCAGCTTGACCCATCCGTCTTCTCCGCAGACATAGCAATTCTTTTCTCGTTTCGCTTTTGGCATCGTGTTCTCCTGTCGTATCGTGTTGTCGGTGACTGTCAGGCAATCGTCCTATGATGCACATCTCTTGATTCCAGGGTCCGCGTATTGCCGTTCCGATAAAGGATTGGATGAGAGGCGAATAGCTCAATCATCGAGGCAGATGCTTTGAGCCGATGCGAGAGTGGGCGCTCATTGAGGACAGGGACGGAAGCCTACAGTAGGAGCCAATGTTCTGGCAAATGGGTGTGAGGGAACCTCGGTCGAATGTGAGTATCTCTGTGGTGCAGGATTTGGGGTGATATTCCTAGGTCAAATGAACTGAGAGAAAGTGATTGCCAAATTGACTGCTTTTTGGGTATCTGTATGTTTAAAGGTGTCATGAGGGCGTGGTCATCCAGGCCAAAGAGTGAATGGATCGTGATTTCACCAAGGAGGGGAAACAGCATGGCATGTGTCCGATGTAGTGGGCTGATTGTCAAGGAGTCAGTCTATGACAGGGAAGGAAGCAGTCAGGTGATCCTCATGGATCGCTGCCTCCAATGTGGCCATATTGAAGATCCTGTCAGCGCGCGCAATCGCGCGCAAGTGAGCCAATCATCTACTCAGAAAAACAAGGTCCGTCGCGACCCCGAGCATCCGTATCCTCCGATTCAGCTGGCTAAAGGGTAGGATGCAGCTTCGTCGGCATCAACGAGAAATAGAGGACATTTGCCAAGAAATACTGGATGGACGAGGTCTGACTGACATCGTCTGTGCCGTCACCCCCGGCGGAGGGAAGAGCTTATTGCCACAGATTCTTGCGGCACGCTTAATTCCCAAGGTCGCAGATGCGCTGTGTTGGATCGTACCCCGTAGTGTCTTGCAAGATCAGGGTGCTCGTGGCTTCCAAAATCCGGGTCATCGAACGCTGGTTGGCCATCGACTGGAAGCCATGATGACCACGAATCAAGCCCATCCAACCAGGGGTTGTGCCGCCTACGTCACCACCTATCAAGCCTTAGCTGCTGACACCCGCAAGGTCAACGCAAAAGAATTTCAACGAAAACGATATGTGCTTGTTCTGGATGAGCCGCATCATCTCGAAGAAGCAGGAATCTGGCACGAGGCCATTCAGCCACTGTACGATCGGGCTGTGCTGCGAGTATTGATGAGTGGGACTTTCGATCGCGGGGATTCCGCGCCGATAGCATTCCTGCCATATGTTGGCTCTGCGCGTGGGGATCGCATTGATTGGGGCACCACGGAGTCCCGTGCTGTGATTCGCTACACGTTAGCCGATGCGTTGAATGAGCAGGCGTGCATTGATCTCAGGGTCCATTCTGCGAACTGCCAAGCGACGTGGTTGGATGCTGGGGGAGTTGAGCATCATGTTGAAAGTTTGGCGGAAGCTGGCAAGCAAACGGCGGCTGCGCTCCTCACTGCGCTGAAAACTGAAGCAGCACTTGAACTTTTGGGTACAGGCGTGAAGGATTGGCAAGTGCATCGTGCCACCCATCCACGATCGAAGTTGTTAATTGTCGCCGCGAATATAGAACAAGCGCAGAAGTACACGGCCTGGCTTCAGTTACGCGGTGTACCTGGTCAAATTGCCACAAGTGAAGATTCCACAGCAGCGCATCATGCGATCAAAGCATTTAAGCGACAGGGCAGTGGGGCGGTGGATTGCTTGATTACGGTGGCCATGGCGTATGAGGGGCTGGATGTCCCGGCGATTACCCATCTCATTTGTTTAACGCATATACGGACGAAGCCATGGATTGAGCAAGTGGTGCATCGAGCGACGCGCATGGATCCGCTGGCTGGACCTTATGATGAGCAACGCGCCTATATCTATGCTCCGGATGATCGGCCTTTCAGGGAATGCTTGGATTTCATTTTGTCGCAACGCAATACAGCCCTCGCGAGTTCGACATCTTCGGCATCTGGTGCTGAAGCCTTCCTGGATGGCCAGGGCTTGTTGCCGCTGATGGATCGTGTGGCGTCAAGCATCGAACCCCTGCATTCCGGAGTCCTTGGCATGAGTAATCAAGCCTTGTGGGCCAATCTTCCTTCACCCTCACAATCAGAAATCTATCAAGAGACGCCAAAAGAGCGACTCGATCGTTTGCGGAAACAAATTGAAAAGCATGTCCGCGCGCACGAACAATCTCGAAAGCTTGCCCACGGCACCGTGAATCGCGCAGTCTATTCACAGTTTCGAAAATCACGCACGACTATGACAGAACCTGAACTTCATAAAGTCATCAAGTGGGTCAATAAGGCATATCCTCTGTAGTGCTCAGGTGCGATTGTTTCTCGTGCCATTCCTCGCAGTAACCGAACCCCAAGTCTACTATGTCTGATGCCGTCAGTCAGAATACTCACCAACAGGGGCTACCGTTTTGGTCCCATGGATTTCGCCCCTTCTTTTTTAGCGCAGCGTTATTTGCTGGTATTGTGATTCCTGTCTGGCTGCTCATGCTAACTGGTGCGTATGATGTAGAGGGAGCTATTCCTCTAAGAGCATGGCACATACATGAAATGGTCTTTGGGTTTTTGCCCTGTGTCATGACTGGCTTTCTCCTGACAGCGTTACCGAATTGGACCGATTCTCCCCCGATGAGGGGGGTGCCCCTGATGGGGCTTCTCACTGTATGGGTGATGGGCCGATTGGCCATGTCTTTTCCTTGGTTTTCTCCATTTTTCTCGGTTCTCGCGGATAGTGTCTTTCTGCTTGTGGTTGCTGTGATTGTGTGGCAAAAGATTATTGTGGCCAATGCATGGGATCGGTTGCCGATGGGAGTATTGATCAGTCTGTTTGCTTCGGCCAACGTGCTTTTTCATGGATTGTGGATGAGTCAGGCTGCTGTGGATGTGGCAGTGCGAATGGCCCTGACAATTATGATGGTGTTGCTGGCCTTAATTGGTGGAAAAATCATTCCAAGTTTCACTGAAGATTTCTTTGCTGAAAAAGCTATAGTCAAACAGCCGGCGGCATTTTCTTCGTTTGATGGTTTCTCAATTCTCCTGCTTGTGGTCACCGGAGTGGCTTGGATGATTGCGCCTGAGGCCACCGGAGTTGGGTATGCGTTTCTAACTACCGGAGTGCTCCATCTTTTTCGGCTGAGCCGTTGGTATGGTTGGCTGACGGCGAGTGAACCATTAGTGTTGATTCTGCATATTGGATATGGCTGGTTGTCCATGTCGTTTCTGCTTTTTGGAACATCAATCCTGGGCATCGGAATCGATCAAGAAGCCGCGCTTCATGCACTCACGGCTGGAGCTGTTGGTGTGATGACCTTGGCCGTTATGACTCGTGCCAGTTTGGGTCATACAGGACGAACCAAACATGCTGGATCCCTAACCATCATCATCTTTCTGTTGGTGAATGTGGGGGCTGCACTACGAGTATTCGGCCCCAGCCTGGAATGGGTAGGTGATCGTAGTCTTGTTTGGGCTGGAGGTTGTTGGAGTGGGGCCTATCTGTTATTCGCCATGGGCTATGGGCACGTGCTCTTTGGGGAAAATCTAGAGGAAGCCTGATCGCACAGATATGTGTTCAGGTCGCTAAGAGAAAAGACAATTTTCAGGTAAGGGATAGACTCACTATGGCGATACAATGGTTCCCTGGTCACATGAATACCGCACGGCGAGAAGCGGAAAAAAAGATGGAAACGATCGATGTCGTCATTGAGCTGCTTGATGCGCGCATGCCAGAAGCGAGCAGCAATCCGATGATCACGGAATTGCGTGTCCAGCGTCAGCGGCCTTGTCTCAAAGTACTCAATAAAGCCGACCTTGCAGACCCTGTAGTCACCAAAGCCTGGCTCAATTTCTATAACAAGCAGGACGGAGTCAGCGCCGTCGCCCTCTCCTGTAATCAGTCAGGCCAGGCGGCTAAGGTGCCGAATCTCTGTCAGCCCCTCGCTCCCCATCGCAATAGCTCGACGAAGCCGCTGCGTATGTTCATCATGGGCATTCCCAACGTCGGTAAATCAACATTCATGAATATGCTAATCAAACGTCGTCTCGCCAAAGTCGGCAACGAGCCGGCAGTGACAAGAATGCAGCAACGTCATACCTTGAACGACCATATGACGCTCATTGACTCACCTGGACTCTTGTGGCCAAAAATTGAAGACCCGGAAGTGGGATTTAAGTTGGCAACCATCTATGCGGTGACGGCGAAGATCATCGTGGACGAAGAAATCGCTGATTTTCTCGCGAATATCCTTCTCGCTCGTTATCCGCATCAGCTCACAAAACGGTATGGGTACGTGGGCGATGATCCGAATGTCGAAGATCTACTCGAAGCCATCGCAATCAAGCGAGGCTGTCTTTCAAAAGGTAGGGGTGGGGGAGTCGACAGGGAAAAAGCGGCAAAAATCTTGCTTCACGAATACCGAAACGGCATCTTGGGTCGTGCCAGTTTAGAAGCCCCAGAAGCAAGCGAGTCGTCAGTCTAATCTGCTCCTTCCTGTAATTATTGCTAGCAAAAGTACGGGTGAGACACTTCTAAGACTTTTGACTTAATTGCACACCTAGCTTTCCATCATTTCCAAGCGAGTATCAAATTCATGTCCGCATGATACGCATCGGATGCAGTCGGATTCAACGAGCGGTTCGTCATCCCGAATGCCCATGCCACCACAATCCGGACATCGCGCTAAGTGCAATACGCCGTCCTGAAGATTTTCATACCGGGTACCTCGCAAACAGAAAATTGGTTGGTCATCAAGCAACCATGGCTGGCAGGCTTTATTCACCACTGGGAGAACGAGATAATGATGGGCCGCATAATCCTGAATCGCTTCGGGAGTCGCGAGCCCATCTTTGATCAAATTGCCAGTTTTAGCATCATAGATGCCTGAATCTTTTACGACAGCTTTCGTTGGACCCATGAGATACCCCCTTTTTTACAGGATAAATCTTTTCGTCAATGGATAGACTTAAAGTATGTCTAAAGATCGGTTGGCAGAACAAGATGGGGATTAAGCTGAGAGTTCTAACGATAAGAGCCTGAGAGAAAAAAGGAAAGACGAGATTAAGAGTCATGCTGAATCCTATCCATCAATGGAAAGGTATTTGAGAAAAAGTCGAGCCCAACAATAAAGGAAAGGCAGCCTGACCTTTCGCATTATTGACGGAAAAATCTACCATCATAGCTCCCTGTAATCAAATTATTTCTGACTGAGGAATCTGGGACGGTCGCGTAGGGCAATCATGCGGATCAGATCGCGCACGGAAAGAATGCCCACGATTTTATGGTTTTCAGTGACGGGTAGATGGCGAATCCATTTTTCGGCCATAAGATCGCTGGCATCATGGATCGTCCGATTAATATCAATGTCGATGAGAGGGTGGTTCATGACGGTCTTGACTGTGAGGGTGTGCGGATCCTCTTCTTGGCTGATGACTTTGGTGACTAAATCACGTTCGGTCACAATGCCCTTCAACTTGCCATCTTGCTGTACTAAAAGGGCTCCAATTTTTTTTGTGGCCATCTGTTGGGCCGCCTGTTGAATGGGAACCTCTCCATCGATCGTTTCAATTGATTTTTGCATGAGGATACTGAGTGGGCGATAGACATTATCCAATTCTCGTATGGGCCCGGACTCGGCATAGACAAAATAACGAACGAGATCGCGAATGGATATCAGGCCAACGATTTCCTCATCTTTGGCGACACAGAGATGCCGAACGCCCTGTTGCTCCATGACATGACTGGCATCAAGCATGGGACGGTGACTCGCAATGGTGTGCAATGGGGTCGACATAATTTGAGAGACTGTGGTTGTTGAGCTAGAAAGATTGGCGGCCATGACCTTCCGCGCCAAGTCTGTTTCAGAAACCAGCCCCAAGATGGGTTGCTGATCGGCATCAGACCCTTCGCCCTGAACCACGAGACAGCCGATACGTTTGTCTGCCATATGGACAGCCGCCTCGACGGCCGTGGTCGTCTGGTTGACCAGTTCTAGATCCTGCTGCATAAATTCTTCAATAGAAGCCGAAGGGAGATTACTCATACATGCACCCATGTGGTTAAAAAGTGAAGACCGAACATTCTACGTTGTTCTGAGAAAAAAATAATGGAACATCATAGCATAATGTCTGATTGTTAGGGAGGTGGAGTGTTATTTTCTGCGAGAGGTTCGTGTTTGCTCAGAGTCGTGGCGCAACGGAAAGGCGGTTAGTCGGTTGGGAGAGAAATGTGATCCCAATGAGGAACGAGGCGAGGAATGCCCAGGTTGTCTGCTGCATTCATGGCTTGCTCAACATGGTCGACCAGTACGAAATTAACCCCACGATCAAATAAGTCCTGGAGGTCTTGCTGTAATGCCTCTTCATCTTTTCCTCTAAGCCAGGAATAATTTACACGTATTCCAGCCTCATCTAAGCGACCCATAGTTTTTGGGCTTGGTTTTCCGCGTACAAAAGGGAGGTACGGGACTTTGACTAGCTGAATGAATTCAGCACACGAACGAATCGTCGCATCAATATACTGGCCACGAAAAAGTTCGCGACTCATATTAGCGACCCAGATTTTTCTTCCGGTTTCATCGGCAACTTGTCGCACGGAAGCCACAGCTTTCTTTCGGGCAGCGAAGATCACTTGGTCCATGCGATCAGCCTTCGCGACGGTTGCAGCCACGAGTTGGGCTACGCGTGGATCATTATCTTTCATATCCACATTGATCCAGATATTGTGAGGCATGATGGCAAGAGTTTGTTCCAGTGTAGGAACATGCTGCACATGGGGTTCTCCCTTGCATGGTTCAAGATCCAACTCTTGTATCTGATGGAGCGTTGATTCGGAGATGTGTAAGGTGTGGGCCTTGTTCGTGACTTCATCATCATGAGCCACGACCACAATGTTATCGGAGGTGAGACGCACATCGAGTTCAATCTGGTGGACGCCTCGATCGATCGCCCGTTGAAAGGCGCCAAGGGTATTCCCTGGGCATCCAAGGAGGCCCCCACGATGAGCGGAAATTCCATGCGTTGGAAGATCAGTATTTGGTGACGAAGGAAGTGGACATGAAGCAGGGGCTGAAGCACATCCGACCCACAATGTCGTACTAAGGAGCGCCGCTGCGAATAATCGGCGCGCTGTTTGCTCTGATCTGATATTCATGACGGAGCTCGCATTAAACGGACGGTATGTGGGTATTTTCTCACAGCGGCGGCGGTGTGCCACCCGTCAAAGATAAAACCAAGGCGAGAATGACAGCCTGTACCACCCAGCCAATCAGGCATACGCCAACGGCGCGGTAGGTGCTGTGATAATCCAAGGCTTGGCGCACGGCAATGACCATGGCAATCAGCATCCACACACTGGCCACAAGATTGATAATAGTGCCTAATCCTGGAATGATCCCAAAAATCCGTAGCATACCAGGGGCACTGGAAAAGCCGATGGTCCGAAGCAGTTCCCATGATCAGCCTGAGTTTGAGGTTCGGGTAATACTTTGGTCCCAATGAGGTAGGTCAATAACGCCCATGCGTACCAGCTGATGAGGGATCCAGCCGTGCCGATGACCAAGCCGGTCAGTCCGGCTTGTTGCATAAACCCAATGCCACCAGCCAGGCTTGATAACGCCACCACACCGACCGCTTGAGTCATCGCGGTCTTGTCGGCTTCTACTTCTTCGTACAAGTTCACGTCGAGCATGGATGCTCGAATCATCCGACTAACAAATGGGGTCAAAAGGGTGGTCTTTCGTCTACGAAGAAGGACTCGTATGAAACAAAAAGGATTGTGCCCGAGTGGAAGGAGAGAATCAATTGTGAAGGACCTACTGAGAATGCACGCGGCGTAAGCACGTTTGGAAAAGAGTGGAGTCGTGGAAAAATGTAGATGGCGGGATGCAAGGTTCTGCAGATGGCTCTCAAGGATGAACTTGTGGGTGGCTATGATGGACTTCTTGCCTAATTCAGGTCTATGTCCCAGAAATGCTCCAGGAAAGACGAGGCATATCAGGGAGAGGGCCTATTCAAAAAAGTCCGTCCAGCAAGGCCGCAGCTCTTTTGGCGCGCGGAGAGTACTTTCGGTACGGGAGCACGGCAAAAGGGCAATCTGCCTGCGCGAAGTCGCTTCGTCAGGCATGGAACCGCTAGCCTGTCAGCCGTAGCCTTGGCGAAGGCTGGCGTCTTTTTTCAACATGCCCGTGACGATTGAACGGAACTTGATAACCTATGTGTGGCGGTGGCAACATTGGCCGTCTTATGACGTGATAGAATGTGACGGAGTTTTTGTAGCCCATGGGTATTGTTGTCTTTCAAGTAGAGAGGATTCAAGATGAGTGAAGAGCAGAAGCCAGTGTTTACCATTGAAAAAATCTATGTCAAGGATTTATCCGTAGAAGTACCTCATGCGCCCGGTATTTTTCTTGAACGGGATGCTCCGGCCGTTCATTTAGAATTAAATGCCAAAAATCAAGATTTTGATGATGGATTATATGAAGTCATTTTGACGGCGACGCTTACAGCCAAGGTCAAAGAGCAGGTGACGTTTTTGGTGGAAGTGGAGCAAGCAGGTGTTTTTCGTATTCGCCATATATCAACAGAGGAAATAGGGCCAGTGTTGGCTATTGGTTGTGCAAATATTATCTTTCCGTATTTACGGGAAACGGTATCTGATGCTGTGACGCGAGCAGGGTTTTCGGCAGTCATTCTTAGTCCCGTTAATTTTGAGGCTATCTATCAACAACAACAGCAACAAAAGACGGAAGACAATTCCACGGCAACAAGTTCTGAATAGCCCAGCGGGCTACGTTTGCGGTCTTGTAACAATGGTGAGCTGTTATATTCTTGTCGACAAGGGGTTGGCAAAAGTGTGAGCACATGGTCCAAAGGCTCGGTTGCACACAAGGCAGGATGGTCTTCAGGTGAAGGTGAGCATATCGGAGAAAACCGAAAAGACAAATTCTCACCTCATCCAACCCCATGCCGGTAAGTGGAAAGAGGGGAGGGGAGAAGAAAGGGGGTTTTGGGCTAGGGGCAATGTAAATGTGATGCGTGAATGCAAGAGCTGACCCCAAGAACTCCTCGAGACTACTCCACATCGGTTTACATTATCCAATGATTTTCGTAGGGTGGGGGAATGAAAAGGAACAATGACACCAAAGACGTATTCCGTTTCATGGATGCATCAACATGGATGAAAAAATTTCAATGTGCAGTCTCATGCCAAAGTTGCGGATTAGTTTATCGTTCCCAAGCTTTTGCAACTTTGTAACTTTTTGAGGCTTGATAATGCTCCACCTGTAACAGATGGCGGCCTTTGGGTCAGCTATTCCTCGTGAGACTGCATAGCTCACCCTCTTCGTGAAGTGACTGGCCCGCTCGAGGAGGAACGTCGAAATATGATTTTAAATCTCAGGAACATCAGAGTGCGAACTCCTTTGCCGCGAGGGACGGTGTTGTGGACACCTCGCGGAACGATACTCCTGTTTAGCCGCGCATGCCTTGCGACAACATTGTTCGTGATGATGGGCACTTTGGGTCCGTCGGTTTACGCCGCAGAAGGAGGCCAGACGAAGTTTCAGCGCATTTCGACGCAGTTCGTCGCAGCATTGGGTCCTCCAGGTGCCTCCTCCGGGAACGGCGCGCAGTCGTGGGGGCTCTGGCCTTTGGATCCGGGTCCTCGGGGAGTGAGATTGAGCCGCTTTGAGCAGTTGGAAAAGGCAGGTGGAGTCGCCCCAGCACGTTGGACATTCGACCAGACAGACTGGTGGCTGGAGGAACACGGTCTCATCATGGAGCAGCCGAGCTTTCCGATCCCTCCTGGCAAATATCTGGTCACGGGTGACCGCGAGGTCACGACCGTGCTGACCATTCATCCCGCTGACAAGGATGGAAATAGGCGCTGGGAGCTTGATGACCTCGCGACGCTCTATGACGTGACCCACTTGGCGTGCCGGTCCGCGCGTTATATCCCGACAACCAGTGATCGTTCGTGTTCTCCGGTAAACGTGAAGAAGACAGCATTTCCGGTCGCTCGAGGAGCGGCAATGCCGACAGTCAAGGGATGCAAGAAGCAAGACTATGCGGTTCTCTTCGTGATCGCAGTGGCCGTGGAAGACGAAGGCCGGTGACGTCGGCAAGATTCGTCGCGTATAACGAGATTCCGCCCAACAAGTAAATGTGGCCTGGCAAACCCCTAGCTATGCTTGCGGTCTGCCACTGATGCATGGCGTGATGCAGCAAGACGGAACACTGAAAACACGACTGCGAGAAAGGAAGTGCTCAAACGCGGCGTGTTCTGACAGCCGTGTATCGGCAACCAATCCGTGAATTTTTCTCTTACTTCAGGATGGTATTGTTAACATAAACAAAATGGGGCTCTGTCTAAGCGAGGAGCCTGCAATCGAAACCCTGACAAATCAGTAGATGATCTGCAGGCGCATGGTCTGTTCAGGGCCCAATTATCGTGAAGTTGCCAATACCCTTGGGAACTCCAATTTGAAATCCTCGATGAAAGGAATGGTCGATATGATTTTTCTGACGGAACAGGCAGTGACGAAGCTCAAGGTCTTAATACTCGAACACCCGGAAGATCCCTTTGTCAGATTGAAGGTGCAAGACCTTGACGAGGACCGATTGTCGTACAACATTACCCTTGAAGATAAGATGCAGCCGGATGACGAGGTGCAGGAGGTGCAAGGATTGACTGTGGGGGTTGAAGGGCGGAGTGTCTCGCGCATGAAAGACATTACCCTGGATTACCAGGAGCCAGACGGGTTTAAATTTATTCATCCTGAGCAAGAAGGAGAAGCAAAGTTAGATGTGTTCAATTTGAATTGACCGCACCACATGCAGGACAGAGGCTCAAAGAAATCTCTGGCCAACAGACACAAGCCGCTCGTTAATGAGGGGCATGTCTGCGCAAAGGTTTTAATCTATTGATTCAACTTGGGCATGCCCCTTTTGCGCGTTTGCACACCGGCAGCAATCTTTCCAATAGACCGACTGACGAGAGACGGATTCCGATGGAAAGAGGCGGCTTGCATTCCTGATCTTTCATCGAAAAGCCCAGTCCGGTGAATTCAAAGGTGAAGTGCAACACTAGGAATTTTCGCCAGGACTTCCGCCGGGGTACGAAACTGAAGGCGTTTGCGTGGCCGATGATTGAGTAAGGCCGTCGCTCGGGCCACGGCTTGATGACTGATTGTAGAGAAATCACTGCCCTTGGGGAAGAACTCGCGCAAGAGGCCATTGGTATTCTCATTACTGCCTCGCTCCCAGGCCGCATACGGATGGGCAAAGTACACCTTGAGGCCTAAGGCGGCTTCTAATTGTTTAAAGTGCGCGAATTCGACCCCATTATCGGCGGTCAGCGTCCGCCGTAAGGACGGTGGAAAACCTCGGAGTACGCGAATCGTCCCTGCGGCAAAAACGTCCGCCCGCTTATTGGCCAATTTGGCCACGCAAACATAGCCTGATTTGCGTTCAACGTGGGTGGCCAGAAAGCCACCTCGAGCTTTGCTTCCTTCAACCGTATCGCTTTCCCAATCGCCAAACCGGTGGCGACGCTCGACGATGGCCGGGCGCGCATCAATGCCCACTCGATCGTCCGGCCAAGGCCGCGTTCGCTTGCTCCCGTAGCGCCGCCGCCGTTTCCCGTGCTGTCGTAAACACTGATACCACTGCCCGCCGCTGAGACGATCCTGGGCCAGCCAGGTATAAATGGTTTGATGGGAAATGAACACGGGGATGTGAGACGGGTGTTCTTGGCGTAACCGCCCCACAATTTGTTCAGGCGAATACGTGGCGGATAACTTCGTGCGGACGTACGCCGCTAAGGTCGGATGAGCCATGCGTGTCGGACGACGAGCGATCTGCCGTCGCTTGACGGCTTGAGGGTGGGCAGCCCAACCATCATAATCGGGACCCACCGGGCAACAGTTCCGCCGCACTTCTCGAGCAATGGTGCTGGGGCTTCGGGCTAGTCGTCGCGCAATCTCTCTTAACGAGAGTTGAGCTCCTCGCATGTGGCCAAGGCTCACTCGCTCTTGAAGGGTCAGTTGGGTGTAGGATTGCATGAAGCTCCTCTCGGTTCATCATGAAAATTCGCCTCACTGTACCGCATCCTGACACCGAAGCTTCAGCGATTCTCCCAAGAAAGTGTTGCACTTCGAACTTGAATTCAAG
>JAJDBS010000133.1 GCA_029261235.1 Nitrospirales bacterium | reverse complement strand
CATTCCATCAATGACAGTCTTCATTATTCTCTCCTTTTCCCGCTAGGGTACCCACATCGTATATTCTCGAAAGATGGAACCAAAGAGCGATTTTCTGATTTCATTTGCGGGTGCATGGCCGGTGGTTATAGCATACTGAGGGTAGAGAGGTAATATATGACGCGACCCATAGGAGTACATAAAGCTTTAAACTTTCATTGAAGATATTTCAAACTCCCTCGCCCTTTAAGGGGTTTGTTCCGAAGAGGGACAAACGTTGGGGTGAGGGTAAAGTCTTCTCAAAATACTTGAACATGATAGAGCTGTAGCGAGTGCCTATGGAATTATTTGACTCAGAGCTCCAAGCCGATCTCTTCCCCAGTGAGGAGCCTCAAGATAATAGCCAAGCTCCGTTAGCGGAGCGGATGAGACCGCAGGAGTTTTCGGACTTTGTCGGACAAGCAGACGTGCTGGCGGAAGATCAACCGTTACGCATAGCTATTGAACATGATCGTGTACCCTCACTCATTCTGTGGGGACCCCCGGGGACCGGAAAAACGACCTTAGCGAACTTAATCGCCAAGAAGACCCAAGCCACATTCGTACCTTTCTCTGCCGTGCTCAGTGGTGTGCCAGAGCTGCGTGGACTGCTGAAGACGGCTCAACAACGGAGAAAAGTGTCCGGACAACGCACACTTCTTTTCGTGGATGAAATTCATCGATTCAATAAAGCCCAACAAGATGCCTTTCTTCCTTATGTGGAACGAGGAGATATCACTCTTATTGGAGCCACCACGCAGAATCCGTCCTTTGAAGTGATCGCTCCTTTGTTGTCGCGATCCATGGTGGTGGTGCTTAACTCCTTAAATGATGAGGCGTTAGGGCATATCTTGGATCGTGCTTTGTCAGATACGAAACGAGGGCTGGGGTCTTCATACGTCACACTGACTTCAGAGGCCAAGCATCTGTTGATGGGATATGGCAACGGCGATGCGCGTTCGATGTTAACGGGCCTAGAATTTGTAGTCAGTCAATTTGCAAAAAATGAGAAGTCGACTACTATCGACAAACCCCAAGTAGAGCAAGCTTTGAAGCAAAAGGCCTTACGATACGATCGGGATGGGGAAGAACATTACAATCTTATTTCGGCTTTTATTAAAAGTATGCGGGATTCCGATCCGGATGGGGCGCTCTATTGGTTGGCTAGGATGTTGGAAGGTGGAGAGGATCCCAAGTTTATTGCACGGCGCATGATGATTTTTGCATCTGAAGATATTGGGATGGCCGATTCCCAGGCGCTGGTTATCGCGTCAGCTGTCTTTCATGCGGTGGAAGTCATAGGGTTACCTGAAGTGCAAATCAATCTGGCTCATGGGGTGACTTATTTAGCCACGGCTCCAAAAGGCAATGCGTCGTATGCCGGGATTTTGGCGGCGAGGAAAGATGCGAAGGAAAAAGGCAATCTGCCGGTGCCTCTGCATTTACGCAATGCGGTGACTTCGTTGATGAAGGGCTTGGATTATGGAAAAGACTATCGCTATGCCCATGAGGATCCGCAGGGGGCTAAGTCTCAATCTCATCTTCCTGAAGAATTAGAAGGCCGTAAGTATTATCGCCCCCCAGGTTCTCCTCCTGCTGATAAATGAGAAGACCGCCTGCATCCTAGTTTTTTTATATTCAGTTTTCTTTCCGAACCTTTAGAAGCGGGAATTATTCAAGAACCGGGTTTCGGCCCGGCAGCCGAGGTCCTTTTGTTTCGGCAAAAGGACCCAAAACCATTGACGCCCCGTTCTGCTTCATTTGAAGGGTCGGACGGCAGGCGTCAGTTCGCAGAGAGGGCGCCAGACAAACAAAAATGCTTAGGAGTTTATTTGGAAGAACAAATTAAAAAAGCCTAGTGAGGCTTTTTATAAGAAACTGAGAAGCAGTCGGGGCGAGGGCTTCCATGAAGACCTCGAGGCTGGCTTAATAATTATGGAAATAAAGGGTAGTGCCCCCCTTATCTATTAATCAATTATAGTGTCTGCGAACCTTTCCGATTTCAGAAAGGAGGTCCTCAATAGAAAAGCTTTTTAGTAATATATCTCTGTAGTTTTCTGTCAATTCTTTTATCTCACTCAAACGCTTTAAAGGATCCTCTTCCTCAAAATACCGTTTCAGTTCAATAAAGAAGATATCTCCATCGTGAATATTCACAACTACAATAGTCTTTTCCTTTCCATTCCAGCCATAAAGGTATTTTTCGATCTGTTTCCGATCTTCGTTTGGGGCCTCGTGAGTGAACCAAAGGGTCCGGTACTCACCTTTTACGGATACCGGAAAATGCTGAGGACTACTTTCAACTAAAGGAAGCCGCCCTCCTGCGAGCAGCCCTTGCGCCTCGAACAAAATAGAGAATTTTCCTGGGAGTAGACTACGATATGACTCTGCGAATTGGTTATCAAGAATTCGTAACTCATCCATCATATCCATGGTCAAGGTTTCCATAACTTGAAGATTTGATGCCTGGCGTTCAAGCAGTGAAGAAATGTACGAAGGATTTAAAGAAAAGCGATGTTGGTCGTCAATGCGTTGATGGCTGTCTAAAGCTGATCGAAGTTCATTGAGCAGGATACTATAGATCTCGATTATCTCATATGCCTGCACAAGAATTAAATGTAACCTCGCTGCGCCCTGCCGGTTTTTACGCTTACGAAGCGCCTCGGCGATCGCCAGAAAATCAATCTTTTCAAGAAACAATTTAATTAACTCAAGCATAGGATGCTTCCTTCTAAACTACATCCGTGTCTCAATACGTAAAAATCGAGGCTACATTACCAGTCAATACTGCCGAACGACACCTATGGCGCCCTTGGCAAACCGGGAAGCAGTTTGCACTGTCGCTGTCGTTCGGTTTGTTTTGAGTCATACTCCAAGGAGATATTTTGTGTAACCACATCGCGGTTTCTTAGCCCTTGAGTAGTAGTTGAATTTGACGTCGAACAATTTACAGACACCCAGCAGGCGCTTTTTTAGCGTGCCATGAACCATTTTACGTGAGTTTTCCGCGAACATAAGATGATAGATGGATACCCAGACTACAGCTGCTTCTGAGAAGTTGATGCCCTTGATTGGCCCAACAACTGAATAACAGTCACTGTGGGGAATGATTGCCCTTGCAAGGTCTTCGTGCACCATTGAGCAGGCTGACAAAAAGAGTCGTCTATCTTTCAAGTGCGGATTGAGGATAGCAGCAAGTTTATCGAAGTTGATCTCATCTTGATTCGTCGTGCACATGCCATTTTCATTGCCATGAGCTGAGATATGCAGGTATCTGTATCCAGATTTCCCGAATTGCCTTACTGCCTCGTGGAATTGCCTCCGCGTACGTACGTAGCGATATATCGGAGTCTTACCGTGAAGTTTAAGGAGCTTGCTGATGATGCTTCCTTCGAACCGCCCGTTCCCTTCGTCGTCAGGCTCGAGGGATTCGATGATGAAAACTTCTGGTTTAGTATTCATGACTCATCACTAGAAATAGACAGCCCAAATGCTGAAAATTCTGAAACCTGAACACACTCCTTAAAAGAATTACCTAAATATTGTCAATAAGTCAGTTACGAATAGCAGTTATGTTCGATTAGTTGCTACGCTTTTACGTTTTAAAAATAGACGTATTGGTGATAACGAGATTTGGGATTGTTGTTTTTCGAGTTGGGTGTTGAGGTTGCCCCATTTGTGGGTGAGGCGATTATGGTGGCGGGTCCTTTTCTCTCGTGCTCGAGGGAGAGAAGCCTAAAGTACATCATGCTTACGGAGATTTGGTGAGGGGGAAAGACTGATTTTTTAATTCAAGGATGTCGCGACTGTTTCTTTATCATTTGATTGGGGTGATGTGGTCTCTTCAGTGTTTCCCTGGTCGGCAAATTCTTGGAGGCGTTGATTGATGATGTCGACGGTGGTGGTAATGTCGGCATCAACTCCGTCCGTCAGCGCGTTGAGGCCAGTGAGGATGTCTTTGGCTTCTTCGACGCCTTTTCCTATGGCCTTGCCAATAAATTCTACAAATTCGATTCGAACGTCCTCTTCGCTTAAGTCTGCATGATTTTCTTGGAATTGTGAGAATGCGAGGAGCGCAAAGTCCACAATCCGATTCGCGGTGGCTTCGGGAGTGACATCGAAGGATGTGTCAGGGGCTACGCCAAGATCAGCCTTTGCAGACTCCACCAAGCTTTCGAGGTTTTGGAGGTCTTTTTGCGAAAATCCCTTGTAGAGGTTTTGAGTCGATTCCAGACCTCCTGTTTCTTGAATGCTGGCTAATGTTTTACTCAAGACCAGTGCCGCCACGTCTTTTCGAGATGTCGGGCCACTGAGAGAAACTGTATCCGTCTTGGCTGATTCAGTCGGACGGGATTCAGATGTTCGAGTTTGCGTCGCCTTTTGGGGCGGGTTAATGGCTTGAGCTTGTAAGGCGGATACTTCTGTCAGCATATGGACTTCACTCCTTAAGACTCCGTGAATCGTTCTAAATGTATTGGAACTATCAAGTCTTATCGGTTTTTTCTTGATAGCTCTTGCGCAAAGATTGCCTGAGATAAGCATATTTGTTGGACCTATGAGGCCCAAGGCGATGGTTCTTTATTCGTCAATCATATTGAAGGCGGGTGTTGGACAACATATTCAACGATGAAGGATTTGAGCGACTAATGATGAGGGAAGGAAATGACGGCTTCGGACGTCATCAACTTACTGACAGCCGCTGTTGCGTATGAAATGAATCGGCTGATCGTTATTGTTTTTTGTAGGCAGGGGCGATGTTCTTAATCATTGGGTAGTGTTTAGTGTTGAGAGTTTTTAATTCAAGGTGATGGACCGTGGCGGTGGCGGCTATCAAGGCATCTGGAATTTCAACTCCATGAGACCGGCCGAATTGCCGAACCCAATCTCCTCCCATCTCAGCTATGGGTCGCGTCACATCGTAGAGGGAGATGGCGGAGAGGAACCGTTCAAAGGCCTTTTCTTCCTCTTTCCCTTTGATGCCAGCTCGTATTTCGGCAATAGTGATGACGGATAGACCTATCCTGTCTATATGCCTTTCCATGAAGTCGCATGCTACGTGGAAACCTCTAAGGTAGTCGATTAACACATCTGAATCGACCAAGAAGGGTTTGTTCATGTTTGGGTTCTTCGGCTCCATCCTGACCGAAGATCACGTAAGGTGGGAAGGTCGTGTCTGTTTTTCCAAAGTCCTTGTGCCTGTTTGATTTTGGTGAGTCGCTGGGAGGGTGTATATTTTTCAATGAGCTCATCGACGGCTTCGCGAATCAACTCACTCTGCTTCACTCCCCGCGTCAGGGCAATGGTTTCTAGCTGCGACTTTTCCTCCTCCGTCAAATAGATTTGAGTTCGTATCATCCTCTTCCCCTTTTATGTAATGTATACATTAGGAGTATATGTCAACTTGAGCGAGCCGTCAATTCCTAGTATCCTGGGGGTCTGTGGGATTCCCTCATCCTCGAATAGGCTCGTAGGAGTAGGGCGGCAACCAGATAGGTTGGCAATAATGAAGATGGGCAATCGGTCGAGGGGTCGATTAAGGATAGTTAGGAAATCTGGGATTGTTGTTTTTCGAGTTGGGCGGTGAGGTCGCCCCATTTGTGCGTGAGACGATCGAGGTCACGGCCCCATTTATCACGTTCTTGATGGAGGGTGTTCCAGCGGGAGTAGTCTTGATAGGTAGCTGGGTCGGCGAGTTCGATATCTCGTGCTTTGATTTGTTCTTCGAGTTGAGCGATTTCTGTTTCGGCGTTAGCGACTTGCTTTTCTAAGCGTGCGATACTTTTGGAGAGGTCGCGTCGCGATGGTGCGGCAGAGGCAGCGACGGTGGGTGTCGTGGTGGCGGCTCCATTGGTGAAGGGCTCGGTGGTGGGTTTTTCTTTTTTTGATTTATCCTTTTTCTTCGATTTTTTCTTTTCGACTTTCGCTTCTGGCGGAATCTGATCTTCTAATTCCTTTGATCGTTTCCAGCAATAGTACTCATAGTCTCCGATGTAGTCGCGAGCTTTTCCCTCGTCAATTTCTACGACACGGGTGGCGACTCGCATGAGAAACGTGGGGTCATGTGAGATGAAGACAATGGTGCCAGGGAATAGGAGAAGGGCATCAGTCAACATGTCGACCGATGAGGGATCTAAATGATTCGTGGGCTCATCCAACAGCAAGGTGTTCGCTGGTTCGACGAGCATGCGGGCTAAGGCGACACGATTCCGTTCGCCTCCGCTTAAGGCCTTGATGGGTTTGTGTTGATCGTCGCCAGTGAAGAGAAAGGCGCCGGCCAGCCCGCGAAGAAAGTTTCGTTCAGCCATAGGGGCAGCGTCTTCGAGAGAGTCGAGGATGCTGTGTTCAGGATGCAGAATTTCCGCTTGGTGTTGGGCGAAATAATGAATGGTGACGCCATGCCCGACCGTTCGTTTGCCTTCATCAAACTCCAGAACACCAGCCAGCATTTTGAGGAGCGTCGATTTTCCGGCCCCATTTTCCCCGACAAAGGCGATTCGCTGGCCTCGCTCAATGGCAAAATCTAATCCTTGATAGACGATTTTATCGCCATAGCGTTTGTGGATATTTTGCATATCCAGGACTTCTCTTCCGCTGGTTGGCGGTTCAGGAAATTTAAACCTGAGGCGTTTGGTATCCCGCTGCAATTCAATACGTTTAACTTTTTCCAACGCCTTGATGCGCGATTGGACTTGAGTGGCTTTATTGGCTTGATAGCGAAAGCGATCCACAAAAGATTGGACGCGATTAATTTCTTTGGATTGCCGATTAGCGGCGGCTTCTTCTTGTTCATCGCGTTCGGTTTTGAGTTTTTGAAAGCGCGTATAGTTGCCACGATATTCTTGTAAGGTATGATTGCGAACTTCCCAAACATGCGTGACCATTTTATCGAGAAACTCAATATCGTGGCTGATGATCAGCAATGTGAAGGATGAATTAATTAGGAAGTTTTCCAGCCAACGTTGCGTCGGTTTATCAAGATGGTTGGTGGGCTCGTCCAACATCAGCACATCTGGCGACGATAAGAGGAGATAGGCGAGAGCCACTCTCATGCGATAGCCACCAGAGAGGGCTTGAATTTTTCGATCCCAATCTCCCTCTTGAAATCCTAGACCTGCCAGAATGCGTTTGGCTTCATACTCAGGGAATTCATCTCGATGGGTGGCATCCAAGATGGTATTTCCTGGTAGTGTTTCCAATTCTTGTGGCAGATAGCCTATTCGGAGATGTGGTCGTTTCCGGATTCGGCCACTTTCGATATCATTTTCATCAAGAATCATACGTAAGAGCGACGTTTTCCCTGATCCATTGGGTCCGACTAGGCCCACGCGAGTCCCGGGTTTCAGGTGGGCTGAGGCCTCTAGAAACAGCGGCTTGGTTGGAAAGGTCTTGGTTAGGCGTTCAACGTGTAACATCGTGAATCCACAGAAAATTATTCGGCCTTTGGGCCGATTACACTGACTCTCTCCTGTCAGGGATGAATGCCAGAGAAGATGGTAATGATAACGGAAGGTTGGTGGAGCTGGCCGGGATCGAACCGGCGACCTCGTGAATGCCATTCACGCGCGCTCCCAACTGCGCTACAGCCCCACACCGAAAAAGATGCTATCACGGGTTTTTCATGCGGTCAAGAAAAGTGAAGTGACTGGCTCCTCGCATTTCTTCGTTGACAATTTATGACATGGGACCTACGATGACAAGTTGCGCTCTGGCCTTATTGTTGTCAGGGCTTTTTTTTGTCCAGTGACCATTGAGGGTAGCGGAGGAGATCATGGCAGCACTCGTCGTAGTTGGTTCCCAGTGGGGCGATGAAGGAAAAGGGAAGATTGTTGATCTTCTGGCGCAGGATGCTGATGTCATTGTCCGCTATCAGGGTGGATCCAATGCTGGGCATACCGTTATTACCGATAAGGGGACCTTTATCTTTCATCTGATCCCTTCTGGGGTGCTCCATCCAAAGAAGCTCTGTGTGCTGGGTAATGGCGTCGCGATCGATCCAGGTGGATTAATCGGTGAGCTCGATGGGTTGAAGAAGAATGGAATTACTGTTGGCAAGCGATTTCTCATTTGCCAACGCGCTCATGTCATCATGCCGTATCATAAAGCCATTGATAAGGCGGCTGAGAAGGCCAAAGGGGCTCGGCGGATTGGCACCACTGGTCGGGGAATCGGTCCAGCCTATGTGGACAAGATGGCTCGTGTGGGTATTCGGATGGGAGATTTGCTGAATCCTGATGTCCTAAAGAAAAAAATCCAGGAAAATTTGGTGGAGATTAACGTCTTTTTGCGTCGTATCTACAATGCAAAAGGGTTTACGGTGCAATCGATCTTCAAGGAATATCAAGCCTATGGGGAACGTCTGCGGCCTCATATTGCAGATGTGCCCTTGGTCCTCGATCGGGCATTTGCTGCTGGGCAGCAGGTCATGTTTGAGGGTGCGCAAGGCACGCATCTCGACGTCGATTTTGGAACCTATCCATATGTGACCTCTTCCAGCTCGTGCTCCGGTGGCGCATGTACGGGGAGTGGCGTGGGCCCCACCAACATTTCGGCGGTGTTGGGTGTGACCAAGGCCTATACCACTCGTGTGGGTGGTGGACCGTTCCCTACAGAATTAGAGGATGACATGGGCAAACAACTCATGACCCGTGGGCATGAGTATGGAGCCACAACTGGGCGGGTCCGCCGTTGTGGGTGGCTCGATGCCGTGCTGTTGCGGTATGCCATACGGGTAAATGGATTAACGTCTTTAGCCATGACTAAGCTCGATGTATTGGATGGATGCAAAGAATTGAAAATTTGCACGGGTTATCGGTATCAGGGAAAGTTGTACCGGGAAATGCCTGCAGATTTGGATGTGTTAGAGAATTGTCTACCGGTTTATGAACGATGGGCAGGTTGGACGAGCGAGACGTCAGGAGTCACATCCTATAAGGCCTTACCGGCGGCTGCCAAAAAGTATCTCGCTCGTATTGCTGAGCTGGCTTCCTGTCCAATTGATATGGTTTCGACAGGTTCCAAGCGTGAAGCGACCATCGTTATTCGCAATCCTCTTGTCCGTTCGAAAAGAACTCGTAAATAATTTCTTTCTATTCTTCGGTTTATGCCTGATTTGGTTTGACAACCACCGAGTCCATTGGTAGCATCGCCTCTTCGGTGAGCCGCTAGCTCAGTTGGTAGAGCATCGCCCTTTTAAGGCGAGGGTCGTGCGTTCGAGCCGCACGCGGCTCACCAGAAAATCACCATACAATAAACACGGAATTATAGTAGGGTCAGACTCGTATTTAATTTCAGCATTGAAAATGGACTAGATTAGTTCTTTGGAATATGTCTGTGCGTCTGGTGGTTGGTCTGTGTCTATGAAGATCGGGCCATATGAGCAAAATTGTCGTTGGTTTGGGAGAGAATTAAAGAAAGCGCTGGAAAATCATTCTCTACTAATGTTATTGGCGCTGGAACGTTTATCTTGAATCAGATTTTATCCTTTTGAGGAAATTTGCCGAAGAATGGGCAATATGTCTGGCGCGTCCTCTAGTAGACTTGAAAAAATCATGGCACTGTCGTTTAATCTGTTGTAGCGGGCAGTGATTATGTGTAATTTTCCTAGAGTTGCCTATTCATAGAGTGCTTGGATCTTACGTGGATTCTCGGTAGAATTGTTTGTGAGATGACGTTTATGGGTTTTGTTTTGAAGATATCGACTTTCTTATTTCTTTTGTCATTCTATTAATAAGTAAGAGGCTGTTATGAGAAATCGGATTTCATGTTCTGCCCAAGATCTCGGCCAATTGGATCCTGAAATGGTGCACTCTGTTGTTGGAGGCCAAGTTTTTAAAATTGGCAACCAATACTTTTCAGATCAACGCGTGAATATTGTCGAATCCAATGGGACACAAGTGGTTGCTGAGGTGAATGGCACCTATGGTGTGTATGCGCAGACCATTAAGTTACGTGGTGGGACCTTGTCGACGAAGTGTTCCTGCCCATCTACCGAGCAGCCGTTTTGTCGTCATTGTGTTGCGGTCCTCTTGCAGCAATTTCATGCAGGGCCTTCTGAGGTGACTTCCTCAAAAGATGCACCTTCAGCATCTTCTTCCGGCACTAAAGAATCGAAGCCAAGCGTCGAAGCCTCGACTGTGTCAGAAAAGTCTGCGGCCGCTGTGGACTTGAATTTTCGCGAAGCGACATTATTTATTGATTGGATACAGCAGTCCATTGCGCTGTTAGGCAAGAAGCCTACGCTGCCAGCAGTTCCTGACTCATTGCAGGGTGTGGCGCGAGAATGGGTCGGGGTGATTGATCAGCTCAATCATCAATTTTTGGTCAGTGAAGAAGATCGCACAGATGCTCAACGGAATTTGAAATCTGCCGAAGATCTGGTTGATTCGTTGACGCAGGAATTAGGGACGGTGAAGCAGGAGTCAGGATCGGCTCAGCAGGCCTGTGGTCGTTTGGAGAAAAGAGTGAAGGAGTTAGAGGAATCGTTGATTAATTACACGCAGGTTTCCGAAGAGCGAGATCGATTCGTCAGCAAGGTTTCCACGATGCAATCTGAATTGCAAAGTAAAGGTGCTGAACTTGAAAGTGTATCTATGACACTGAAGTCAATGTCCAACGCCATTCGCAACTTACTCCCCTCCGATCGACCGTAAGGGTGGTCCGGTCATGCATTTGCTCATCTTTGCCTTGTCCAGCTAGGCTCGTAGTTTTCTCGGTTCGGGAACCTCTCTCAATGCTTCTCGTTGCCTGACGAGTTCTATTAAATTCTCCGTGACTTGCTCGAAGGCTATTGCTGCTGGAGCCTTTGGGGCTAATTCCACCACAGGGAGATATTTTAAGATAGACTGTTGGACATGTGGATCTTCCGGAATGTTCCCGAGGACGGATAGGTCCGTCCCAACGTATTGTTTAAGCAAATTCCGCAAATGCAGCGTATTGATTCGAGATTTTGGGGTCATCCGATTTAAAATTAGCGCTGGATGGAATCCGTGTAAAGCCTGTTTGGCCAATTCCACTCCAGATTCATTCGCGTTTCCGACTGCTTCCAGTACTTCAGTGACGCTATGGAAATCCCTATTCAGAAGAGCGGCCGCAACAGGGTCACGAGCCAGGAACGCGGTTAGTACCTTCCGTATTGAGGCCAGTTTGATAAATCGATAGAGATCTAGGACTGAGGTGGGATCAGGCGTTGCGACGGCCAAGAAATGATCGGCCAGAAGAAAGAAGTCTAATGTATGGTAACTTGTGCCGGCGCCGACATCGACGAGAATAACATCAGTATCGAGTTTTTGGAGATGTCGAATGAGGCGTTTTTTCTTGGCATGTTGAAGGTTTGCGGTAATCAGGGTCTCTCCCGTCCCCGGAATGAGCCGTAAAGGCAAGGGGCTGGCCACCAAATGGGCCAAATCCTCAAGGTTGACTGACCGGTCTGTGAAGAAATCAGTGAGCGTGGAAGGGGGATGAAACATTCCGAAGAGAATATGGAGATTGGCTCCGCCAATATCCATATCGACTAAGGTTACCCGAAGTCCTTTGCGGGCTAACTGGAGACCAAGGTTGCTAACAACCATGCTTTTCCCAACTCCGCCCTTTCCGGAAGCGATCGAAATGATTGTTGGCATGTCAAAAATCCCTCTCTAGTTGATCTCAATGAAAAGGAGTATTTATCCAGTGACAAATAGTCTATCATGGGGTTTGGCTTATGCCCATGGAGCCCTTCCAAGCTAGACTGGGTTGTCTGTGATGACGGAAAGAGTGTCTTGTTAATCGTGTTTCTTGGGGATATCTTGCCTTTAAAATAGGAAAGTGCTAGGGTTGGCATTGTTGAGTGGGCGTGAGCCCACTTTTTTTTGGCCTTAAGTACTCGCCGCTATTCATAAGTCGTCTTAATGGAGGCCTTTCTGGCTGAAAATATTGAGCAATTGATACGTCAGGTGGGTGATCCAATTGCCCATGCGTTAGGTCTTGAAATTCTGGATGTGGAATATAGCGGAAAGCCAACCAATACTTTGGTATGCTTGACGCTTGATAAAGATGGGGGATTGGGAATTGATGATTGTGAGCAATTCCACAAATCTCTTCGACGGACATGGGATATTACTCAGCCTTCAGGGCCTGTTTGCCGTTTTGAGGTGTCCTCCCCTGGATTAGATCGCCCGCTCAAGGAGCCCAGAGATTTTCAGCGCGTTCAAGGCCAACGTCTTCGCCTTACCGTTCAACGTGATGATGCAAAGAAAGCGGCTGTCGTCATTGGACGATTAACATCCGTCTCAGATACTGGACTCCAGCTAGTCGATGATCGAAAGAAAGCCATTGAAGAACATTCTCTGTCTTGGCGGGAGATTGTGAAAGCAAGAATCGAGGTAGAATTCTAGCCTCCCCTATGTTTGGTGCAATCAACTCATTCTGTTCTGGCCTGTTTATAGTGCGTTGCGAGGAACAATCATGAAAAGCGAATTGATGTCGGTGATCGATCAAATTGGTCGTGAAAAAGGTATTGAAAAGGAAAAGGTCCTTGCGGCACTTGAAATAGCTCTGTTGACCGCCGCCAAGAAACGATTTGGGCAAGGAGATAATATTCAGGTCGACATTGATACGAGCACGGGTGAGATTGCTATTGTGAGTAAGAAGACTATTGCCGAAATTGTCGTCGATGCTAAGACTGAAATGTCGTTGGAGGAAGCTCGAAAAATCGATGGGGAAGCCGAAGTGGGCGATGAAATTGGCTCCCTTCTTGATATGGAGGATTTTGGCCGAATCGCAGCACAGGCAGCCAAGCAAGTCATTTGTCAGAAGGTACGTGAAGCCGAATGGGAATCCATTGAGCGGGAGTTCTCCAAGAAAGCAGGCGAACTTGTCCATGGGGTGATTTTGGGGCAAGAACGGCGTAATTATCTTGTGGATATTGGTAAGACGGAAGCGCTGTTGCCCGTCCAAGAGCAGATACCTCGTGAGGCCCACCGTCGAGGTGACCGAGTTCGAGCTTTGCTCTTGGAAGTGCGTCGAACCCCCAAGGATGTGCAAGTGATTCTATCCCGCGCTCACCCTCATTTCGTCGTGAAGTTGTTTGGCCTAGAGGTGCCGGAGATCTCAGAGAAAATTGTGGAGATTAAGGGTGTCGTTCGGGAGCCAGGCGATCGGACAAAAATCTCTGTCGCTTCTCGAGATAAGGCAGTGGATCCAGTTGGTGCATGTGTCGGGGTGAAAGGATCTCGGGTTCAAGCTATTGTGCGTGAATTGCGTGGCGAGAAAATTGATATTATTCCATGGACTGATGATCCTCGAGTCTTTATCGGGGAAGCTTTGAATCCGGCTTCTATCGAAAAAGTTGGCATTGATGAACAAAAAAAATCGGCCCTCGTGGTCGTGGCAGATTCTCAGCTTTCGTTGGCTATCGGGAAAAATGGGCAAAATGTTCGACTTGCCGCCAAGCTGACAGGTTGGAAAATTGACATTATTAGTTCGACTGAATATGAAAAAGAAAAACTCGAACGTGACCAGGAAATTAAAGCGGCCTTGGCTGAAGAGACTGCGAACATTCCTGCGGAAGAAACGCCTCGAGAAGAAACGATCGGACAGTCTGAGGCTACTAGCGATGACTCTAAGTTGGAGATCGTCAGCGAGTCAGCTCCGGAGGAATCTCCGTCATCGTAAAGGACATGCATGCGCGTTCATGAGATAGCGAAGAAACTTGGAATGGAGAGTCGTCTCGTCATTCTTGAATTAGTGAGGTTGGGGATTCAGGTGACGTCCCATAGCAATGCGGTTGAGGATGACGCCGCTCGGTGGGCGATTGATGTCATGCGAGGGAAAGTTGATGCGTCTAAGGGGGCCTCTCCGATAACAAGCTTGCCAGGTCCTGTCGCTAATAAAAAGGCGGGCGGGCGATTGCTAAAAAAAGATGCCGCATCGTCCTCAATCCATGAACTGAAGAAGCCGGAAAAGAAGCATATCCTGATTAAAAAGAAGAAGACGGAAGAAGAGTTGGCCGAAGAAGCTGCCGCATTTCCTTCCATCAAAGAAGAGGCGCTGGATATTGCTGATGGTGGCAGTGAATCGACAGCGGACGCTCAGGGCATTGAAGAGCCGACTGTGTCGGGCTCTGTTCTTGAGTCATCGCCAGAAGTCGTAGCGACTATGGCTCCTGGGGCAGTTGTGGTCGATCAACCAGTTGTTCCTTCGGATAAGCTGTCTGATAAAGATAAGAAAACTGAAGCTACGGTAGATAAAAAAGGGCTTGCCCCCGTGCGGGATAGCCAAGCGGATGACAAAGCTAAAAAAACTAAAAAAGGGCCGCGATTGAAAAATGAAGAAATGTTTGCCGCTAGATTTGAAGATGCCGCAGTTTGGCAGGATCTTCGTCCTCTTCCCACTTTGCGTCGTGAGGAGCGGGCGCGTCAGGTTCAGCCGACATCGGTTGGTGAAACGACCAAGCCAAGGAAAAAAGTGATCAAGGTGACGGCTGGGATATCCGTCAAAGATTTTGCTGAGACCCTGGGGCAAAAACCAACAGAGATCATTCGGAAGTTGATGGATCTGAATGTGATGACCTCTCTCAATCAACCCATGGATCTTGATGCCGGCCTGTTGATTGCTGAGGGTTATGGGATAGCGATTGAAGCTGTTGCGGAAAAAGGAGGAGAGTCTCTCCTCGATGATGTTTTGGAGCCACGGGGTGACGAACGATTGGAGTCTCGTGGACCGGTCGTAACCGTCATGGGGCATGTTGATCACGGAAAAACGTCTCTTTTGGATGCCATTCGAAAAACCCAAGTGACGGATCGAGAAGCTGGTGGAATTACGCAGCATATCGGGGCGTCGGTTGTAACCGCTGGTGAGCGTGGGGTGACTTTTTTAGATACACCAGGGCATGAGGCCTTTACGAGTATGAGAGCTCGAGGAGCTGAAGTCACTGATATCGTTGTGCTGGTTGTTGCTGCCGATGATGGACCAATGCCTCAGACTATTGAGGCCCTCAACCATGCTCAAGCTGCGAATGTGCCAATTATCGTCGCTGTCAACAAGATTGATTTGCCTGGGTCTAATCCTGACCGGGTGATGCAAGGATTGTCTGAGCATGGGTTGGTTGCGGAATCATGGGGTGGGCAGACGATTTTTGTCGAGGTGTCAGCTAAAACTGGGCAAGGATTAGACAACCTTCTTGATATGTTGTTGCTTCAAGCGGATGTCATGGAATTGAAAGCTGACTTGGCCTGTTCTGCTCGCGGTGTCGTGTTGGAGGCCAAGTTAGATAAAGGGCGTGGCCCTGTTGCGACGGTATTAATACAAGGTGGAACGTTAAAGGTCGGTGCGACATTTGTTGTGGGGTCCGTGAGCGGTCGAGTCCGTGGTCTGACGTCTGATAAAGGGGTGCGTCTGAAGGAAGCTGGTCCCTCGACACCTGTCGAAATTATTGGACTCTTAGCCGTTCCTGAAGCTGGCGATCACCTTGTCGTGGTGAAAGATGAACGAGCAGCCAGAGCGATTGCCGAAGACCGCACACAAAAGCAAAAAGATGCTGGATTTGCCGCGACCTCGAGGCGAACGTTAGATGATTTGTATGCCGATGGCCGAGCTGGTGATGTTAAGGAATTACCCCTACTCCTCAAGGCTGATGCCCAAGGTTCGGTCGGTGCATTAGCTGATGCTTTGCTAAAAATTTCGACCGATGCGGTGAAGCTAAAAATCATTCATAGCGGAGTCGGTGGAATTAACGAGTCGGATGTGTTGCTCGCAGCGGCTTCAAGGGCCATTATCATAGGATTTCATATTCGACCTGATTCAAATGCTTTGAGTATTGCTGCACGTGAAGGCGTCGAAATCCGTCTGTATACGATTATTTATAATGTGCTTGATGATATTCGTTCCGCAGCTGAAGGATTATTAGCGCCAACCATTAAGGAGCGAATCTTGGGTCATGCCGAAGTGCGGCAAATCTTTTCGGTTCCAAAGATGGGAACCATTGCTGGTTGCTATGTGAATGACGGCACGATCTCGCGCGCAAATACAAAGGTTCGCGTGGTGCGAGATCAGGTGATGGTATACGAAGGAAAGATTGGGTCTCTGCGTCGTTTCAAGGATGATGCCCGCGAAGTACAGCAAGGGTATGAATGTGGAATCGGTGTTGAAAACTTCAATGATTTGAAGCTTGGTGATGTGTTGGAAGCTTACGTGCTAGAGGAGGAAGCGACCAAATTATAAGCCCGATGAACTCTCAGGATGGAGGGAATGGGGATGATTGACGCATTGTGCGCAGTAGGGTTTGATTTTCACGATGCCCAATCGCTCAAAGAAAAAATTTCTGCTCAGTCTAAGAACGAAGCTTGAAAAGCACTTTAATATTTCCATCGCTGAAACTGATGAAAACCATCTTTGGCAAAAAACTTTTTTGGGAATCGCGTCAGTTGCCAATGAGCCCGAGCGGGTCAGCCAGACGCTAGATCAGGTTATCACTGAGATACGTACAAATCCTCGCTTTAACTCTTACGATATCAGGTTGAGTTAATATAAGGTTTCATGCGGTTGGCGCTATGGCAAAATCATCAACCAGTCGAGCAACGCGAGTGGCTGATCAAATCCGAATGGAAGTGGCAGAAATCCTCTCGCGAAAGATTAAAGACCCACGGGTTCAATTTGTCACAGTGACAGATGTCAGTATGACCGCTGACCTCAAAATCGCGCGTATTTATGTGACGGCCTTGGATCAAGAACATTATGATCAACAAACAGCACCAGGTCTTAAGAGCGCTGTGGGCTACATTCGGTCAGAAGTCGGAAGACGGCTGAATTTGCGTTATACCCCAGAAATATTCTTTTATCGAGATACAAGTGCTGAATACGCCAATCGGATGGAGAAAATTTTGGATTCCCTTCCTCAAAAACCTCACCATGAAGCAGATGAATCTTCATCGTCACTGCACTCGGCTTAGGAATAATACCTATTAATCATGGCATTGCTAGCTCCCTCTATGAACCATTCAGGAATTGAACAGACGCAGTCTTCCCAGGTGTTGGATGGTGTCTTAATTGTGAATAAGCCTGATGGATGGACATCTCATGATGTTGTGCAGCGGGCACGAACGGTCTTAGGTATTCAGAAGGTTGGTCATGCTGGCACCTTGGATCCACATGCAATAGGGGTGCTGCCTTTGCTTATTGGCAAAGGAACCAAAATCGCACAATATCTCGTAAATTGGGATAAAGAATATGCCGCGGTTCTTCAACTCGGGCAAAAGACGGATACGCAAGATGCATGGGGGATTGTGTTGGAAGAGGGGTCTTGCGAGTCATTGTCTGAAGATGCCGTCCGTTCAGTATTCGCGACTTTTCGTGGTGCGATAGAACAAGTGCCGCCTATGTATTCAGCTGTAAAAGTTGGTGGGCAGCCCTTGTATAAAAAAGCTCGGAAAGGGCAAACTGTTGAGCGTCAGGCCAAAACAGTGGTGATCCATGATTTGGAAATCCAGCGTATGGCGATCCCGGAAGTTAGTTTCCGTGTGGCCTGTTCCAAGGGGACATATGTGAGGACATTGTGTGATGATATTGGGGCGCAATTGGGCGTTGGTGGGCATCTGAAGTGGCTGCAACGCACTCGAGTGGGCCCTTTGCATATTGAACATGCTATTGATATGGAATCCTTAGCCGATGCCATGTCATGTGATGGAGCATGGTGGAGTCTGGATCGAGCCTTAGAAGAATTCCCAGCTGTGGAAGTCAATGGGGATGATGCTCGAAGGGTACTCCATGGAAATACTATTCCTTGGCATCGCGTAGGGTGGGTTGAGGAGAAATCAGGCCCTGCAATAATTGGTGAGGGTATTCGAGTTCGCGTAAAAAACAGAGAGGGTTGCTTGTTAGCGTTAGGAAAAGGGCCTTTGCTGCAATCGGGACAGAACAGCCCAGTATTAGTGTTAGATACGGTATTAGGCTAATAGCAAAAACGTCAGCATGAGAACGAAGTCATATCTATTATTGTTTGTGTGAGTAAAGAGTAGGATTCCCGCAGAGGCGAATATTCCGAAGGAGGCATTATGGCATTGACGAAAGAAGACAAGACAGCAGCGATGGTCTCGCAACAAATGCATGATAAAGACACTGGATCATCAGAAGTCCAGATTGCGATATTGACCAAGCGTATTACGAGCCTGACTGATCACTTTAAGGCGAACAAAAAAGATCATCATTCACGTCGTGGTTTGTTGCAGATGGTGGGAAGACGACGAAAACTTCTTGATTATATTCGCCGACGGGATGAGGCCAAATACCAATCAGTGATAGCAGCCTTAGGTATTCGGAAATAATCAGCGTAGCCTTAACTCGCTGGTGTGGCTTCTTGTATCAAATAGGCTAGCTACAACCAGTAGTATTTCCTCGGAATGACTGAACGAGAAGAATCTACAGTTTCTGTGCAAACTGACACTGCCTATGAATAAAACAATGCCAATAGAACCCCAAGGGAAATGGGGAAGTAGAAAGGTTACATCATGATTCATGTCGTTGAAATGGAGCTAGGTGGTCGCCCGCTTCGGTTAGAAACTGGTCGGATGGCCAAGCAGGCCGATGGTGCGGTGTTGGCGACGTATGCTGACACAGTGGTGTTGGCCACGGCGGTGGCTTCGCGGACGTTCAAGCCTGATGCTGGTTTCATCCCTCTGACTGTGAATTATCAGGAAAAGTTTTATGCAGCTGGGAAAATTCCTGGAGGGTTTTTTCGACGTGAAGGAGCGCCCAGTGAAAAGGAAGTGTTGACGAGCCGTCTGATTGATCGTCCGATTCGGCCTTTGATGCCTGATGGTTTTTACTATGAAACGCAAATTATCGTGACTGTGCTTTCCATTGATCAAACAATGGCATCTGATGTGGTGGGTATTGTGGCTGCGTCCGCTGCTTTGGCCGTTTCTGATATACCCTGTGGGGGACATTTAGCGTCTGTCAGAATAGGCCGGGTGAATGGAGAATTTGTGGTCAACCCAGATCGAAGTGCCCTGGAGACCAGCGAATTAAATCTCGTTGTGGCAGGGACGAAAGATGCGGTCATGATGGTTGAGTCTGGTTCGAGTGGGCTTTCTGAGGACGTGATGCTTGAGGCTATTGAACTGGCCCATGCTGAGATTAAGAAAATCATCGAAAAGATCCAAGAGCTACAAGATAAGGTTGGAAAAGCGAAACGTGCTTTTGAAGCTGAAGCACTTGATGCAGAAGTGGCAAAAGCGGTTCGTGCAAAAGCGGCTGCGGCAATTTGCGAAGCCATGTATATTCCAGGAAAAGCGGATCGACAGGAACGAATTGATCAAATACTGAAAGAATCGATTGAAGCCGTCGCTGGTGAAGACGATGAACGGAAATCACATGTCAAAAGGGCGTTTCATGATTTGGAATATTCTGAAGTCCGCCGGATGATTTTAGAAAAGAAATCACGTCCTGATGGGCGTGGGTTGGCTGATGTTCGCCCAATTACTTGTGAAGTGGGTTTCTTGCCACGTACGCATGGTTCGGCCTTGTTTACAAGAGGGGAAACGCAGAGTTTGGGCGTGGTCACATTAGGCACGGGTGACGATGAACAGCGAATCGATGCTTTGGAAGGCGAATATTCGCGTTCCTTTATGCTGCATTATAACTTCCCGCCATTCAGTGTGGGAGAAGCAAAGTTTTTGCGTGGGCCAGGGCGGCGAGAAGTCGGCCACGGGAAATTAGCTGAGCGGGCTTTGAGTGCTGTTTTACCTACAAAGGAAGAATTCCCTTATACCATCAGGATTGTTTCTGAAATATTAGAATCGAATGGGTCCTCCTCGATGGCCACGATCTGTAGTGGAACCTTGGCTCTCATGGATGCGGCCGCACCTATTAAGGCGCCAGTAGCTGGGATTGCGATGGGGTTAATCCTAGAAGGTGATCAGCTCGCCATTCTGTCTGATATTTCAGGTACGGAAGATCATCTAGGGGATATGGATTTTAAGGTAGCTGGGACCAAAGATGGTATCACTGCCTTGCAAATGGATATTAAGATCGGTGGGGTGACGCCAGCTCTTATGCGACAAGCGCTTGCGCAGGCACGAGAAGGACGCATGACGATTTTGGAAAAAATGAATGAATGCCTCACGACGCATCGCACTGAATTGGCTCCCTATGCTCCTCGGATCAGCACGATTCAAATTAAGCAAGACAAGATTCGAGATATCATTGGCCCAGGAGGCAAAGTTATCCGTGGGATTATTGCGGAATGTGGCGTAAAAATGAATGTTGAAGATACAGGGATTGTGACGATTGCCGCGGTTGATGAGAGTTCCGCCAAAAAGGCGATGGATATGGTGCGTGGCTTGGTTGAAGAGCCGGAGATTGGAAGGATTTACTTAGGGACGGTCAAGAAAATTATGGATTTTGGGGCGTTTGTGGAAATCCTCCCAAATATGGATGGGCTCGTCCATATTTCACAATTAGCTGCTCATCGTGTGGAATCCGTCTCCGATGAAGTGTCTGAAGGCGAGAAAATTATGGTTAAAGTGCTCGAGATTGATCGCCAAGGAAAAATTAGACTCAGTCGGAAAGAAGCGATGGCGGAACAAGCTGAGAGCAATGAGCCTTCAGCGTAACCCTTTCTTGTTGATGGAATATGTATAAAAAAGTTGTCTTAGGTAATGGAGTTCGGGTTGTTCTCGAGCGAATGTCCTCGTTGAGGTCCGTGGCATTAGGTGTCTGGGCAAATGTGGGGAGTCGTTACGAAATCAAAGGCGAGGAAGGTTACTCCCATTTCATCGAACATATGATGTTTAAGGGGACACGAAATCGATCGGCTGCTCAGATTTCCAATGAAATAGACGCTTTGGGTGGAGAAATGAATGCTTTTACAACCCACGAGGCTACGGCGTTTTATGTCAAAGTCTTAGACCAGCAAGTCGGTGCAGCCTTTGACCTTTTAGCTGACCTCTTTCATCATTCACGTTTTGGAATTCGAGACCTTGAAAAAGAAAAGCAGATTGTGATTGAGGAAATCCGAACGGTTCAGGATGATCCAGAAGACTATCTCCATGAGTTACATGCTAGAGACGTCTTGGGCAATCATCCGATTGGGCGTCCTATTTTAGGGACCCCACGATCAATGAAACAGATGAATCGCCGGACCCTTCTCCAATATAAACAGAAGCATTATCGACCGGAAAACACGATTGTGGCGGTGGCTGGAAACTTTTCCTTCCCCCAACTATTAGATCAAGCCAATGAGTATTTTGGTCAATGGCAGGGTGAAGGATCGGACAAGCGGGCTGAAAACAATACAAGTAATGGCTGGCCTGATGGCGCGCTAGCTCGCCACAGTTTCCATTCCAAGCCATTGGAGCAAGTGCATCTATGCGTGGGTTTCAATGGGCTTGAAGTCGGTCATGCTGATCGTTATGCGGCGTATGTGATGAATACGATTTTAGGTGGTGGTGTGAGTTCGCGGTTATTCCAGGAAGTCCGCGAAAAGCGTGGGTTAGCCTATACCATCTATTCGCATCTTTCGAGTTTTCTTGATGGTGGAACCTTAACTGTCTACGCGGCCACAAGGCCGACGGAAGTGGACGTCGTCATTGATCAGATATGTAAAGAAACGAAGAAATTGTGTCGTCGTGGAGTGTCTGAGAAAGAATTAGAGCGGACAAAGACTCAACTAAAAGGGAATCTTATGTTAGGCTTAGAAGGCACCTATGGTCGCATGAATAAGCTGGCTAAAGATGAACTCTATCAAGGCCGTCATGTCACATTGCAGGAAATCGTGAAAGCAATAGACCGGATTTCTCCTGACCAAGTCCGTCAGATTAGCCAGAAGTTGTTAGATCAAAAGGATTTTGTGGTCACCGCCCTAGGCCCAGTACCTAAAAAAGTGTCTGCAAAATGGGGCTAAAACATAATAAAAAACCCATAGGAAATTGCTTGACAACGATGTCCTAGGCGAGTAGCATTGTCCCTCCCCAGACCAAGGTTTATTTTATGGTGTATGGGGCGCATAAGGTAATTTTAATTTGGAATGAGGCTTTAAGGTTTCAGAAGATAAATGGTTAAGTTTGTTTTTAATTTTTGTCATTCTAACACTGTAAGGAGGGAGCAGATGAACAAGTCATCTCTACGTCGGGCGATGGTAGCTCTCTGTGCGTTTGGTTTACTG
>JAJDBS010000132.1 GCA_029261235.1 Nitrospirales bacterium | reverse complement strand
TTTCATGCAGAACACATAAAGGATGCATCATATGGAGTTACGGCCTCAAGAGTGGTTTCAAACAATTCAACAAGAATATCTCCAACGATTTGTTGGACAAGGTGGCTCCTCTGTGAAGTTTGTGGTGACACCGTCTGAAACGGATCGATCCCAGGTGCAAGATGAATTAGTCGTACTGGCGGAGAAAGAGCATTACGCCTGTGTTCGTGTTGATGCCAAGGACACCAAGATCCATATGATGGATAAATTTTTCCACGAAGTTGCACGTCGAATACCATGGGATGAGTTGGCTTCGCAATTCGTCCGACGGCTTCTTCAAGATAATGGCTATAAAATTCCTGAAGAAAAAGAAGAATTTTCAATGGCAGGCGTTGCTCGGATGAATGAACGAGCCGAGCCATTGTTGCGACGGGATTTAAATAGTTGGCTTGAACGAGCGATATATCGAGATACGCACATGTGTCAAGAATTTCGCATGGCGATGATTCGTCTCTGTTTGGGGCAAATGGATTCTGCGGCGGAAAGTCCGTTTATGACTGAACCGGTGAAGGCCTGGTTATGTGGAGAATTGCGTCAGATTTCCTCATTAAAAGAGGCGCTCATTTTTCAGAAAATTGTTCGCACCAATGCTCGATATATGTTTGCGTCGTTGTCTCGTTGGCTGAGGCTTGTTGGGAAGACAGGTTTAGTCGTGTCGTTGGATTTGAGTCGATGCTTGGAAAGTAAGAAACCTTCTTCACCCGAGGGCTTGTATTATGGAGTGTCAGCAACGATGGATGCCTACGAAATGTTGCGTCAATTTATTGATGGAACTGATGACCTCCAAGGTCTTTTGTTGGTCGTCATGGTTCCTCCTGAATTTCTCACGGATGCGCGACGAGGTCTGAGTCGATATGAAGCCCTGAAATTGCGCATTTGGGATGAAGTGCGAGACCGACAATATCAGAACCCACTTGGTGCGCTCATTCGATTAGCGGCTTGCGAAAGGGGCAAAGAAGAAGTCGAAGTGCTTGACGACGCCTATGAGCAGACAGCAATGGCCAATGGTGATGTGAGTCATCAACGGACGATGGAGGCCTTACGCTCTGGCGTTCCGAATCGAGATGTGGTGAAAGTGTTGGGTAGTTCCCAACCAGACCTCGAAGGAAAATTTCGTCGATTGTTGCAGGAAATGGAGGGGCAGGCCCCACAAGGGAAACCCACGAAAGGCCTGATCATTGAAGGAGGTTTTGGATGCGGGAAATCACATCTCTTGAAAGCCTTACAACATGTGGCGGTTGAACAACAGTTCGTCTGTAGTCCGATCGTTATCAGTAAGGAAACGCCGCTCTATAATGTTGCCACGTTGTTTCGATCGGCCATCACAGATGCCCAGGTGCCGGGGAAGCAAGGGGATGCGTTAACCGAAATCGCAGGAGAATTAAATTTTCAAAGTCCACAGTATGCCGAACTCTATGATTGGGTGCATCGACCAGATTCAGGGTGTGACCCGCGGTTTGCTGCAACCTTGTATCTCTATGAACGGATGATTAACGATCCTGAGTTGAGTCATCGCATGATTCGGTATTGGGCCGGTGATCCATTAAGCAATGGACAACTTAAAAAGTATCTTCAAGGTTGTGCTCCCGATACACCCTATGTCTTTGAGAAAATCACACCACAAGAATTGGCGTGGCAGCGTTTTCAATTTGTCTCTCGTTTGGTGATGGCCGCTGGGTACAAGGGATGGATCTTACTGATTGACGAAGCAGAAATTATTGGCCGTTATTCGTTTAAGCAACGGATGAAATCATACGGTGAAGTGGCACGCTGGTTAGGAACTCGAGACGACAGGGTGTGTCCAGGAATTACGGGGATTGTGGCTTTGACGGATGATTTCCAAAGTGTGGTACTGGAAGAAAAGCAAGATACTCAAAAAATTGAGCAATTATCTGAGAGTGAAGACGCGAGTGATCCTTCGAGTCATGCCCATGCAGCCCTTTGCGGCATTCGAATGATCGAAGAGGAAGGTGTCGAACTCACTCGACCCTATGAGACAATGGTTGATGCCCTCTATGAGCGACTTCGAGGATTACATGGGTCAGCCTATAGTTGGGATCCACCACAGGTGTCAGCTGTGGAGAAACTATCGAGTACGCGAATGCGGGAGTATGTTCGGGGGTGGATTACTGAGTGGGATTTGCGGAGATTGTATCCTGATGTGCAATTAGATATTGAGATTTTGGATGTTCAGCAAACATATGATGAAGATCAGGAGCTGGAGTCGACCGGCGTTGAAGAATCCGATTCCTTGGTAATTGCTGAAGCTGAAGCTGCGATGATGGCCGTCGCACAACAAAATCAAGCTCCCGTGTAAATACGTTTTCTCATAGGTAGTCTTTCGCATAACCACTGCAAAAAATAGTGGGTCATCGAATAGGCCGAAAGCCGATTGGATGACCCACAACTCAGCACGCATTGTTCTTCACACAGGCAGGCTTTGTTTAATCCTCAATATTCCTGTAGCACCTTGTCCGTTTGTTTTTTTTCCTGAGTCTGCATTCTCATTCTGAAAATCCAGGTAACTATCCTGTCAAGTGATCGCGATTCACTTGGCGGAAATCATGAGACTGTCTGAATCCGGATACTTGTGTCATGTGTCGTCTGTTGCTTCAAGCTGCCTTGCTCATAATGGTGATTTCGTGTGTGTGTTTCACGCCGATAATGTGGTGAGGTTGTGCTCGTGCAGGTGGCTGTTCCTCGTGTTGAATCGTATTCAGCGCAAACCACATGTTGAAAGAAATTTCGAGTGATTCAGGCTAGATATGTTGAGTACGACAGAGTTCGTTTCGTGAAAGGATGCTACATTTTTATCAAAAATTGTCCGATAATCTTGTTCAGAGGAGTGCTCTGCTTAGGGCACATGCCTTCATTCGAATGCGAAAGCCACGTAAGGATAACAATCTGTGTCGGATGTGACGTTAGATAAAGAAGTCCCGCTGCCCTCATCCAACATATGGGGGAAGTGTGCTGAGAGGATTCTTGGAGTATTAGAAATTCTCCACAATCAAACCATACCTATTCTCACTGTTCTTTTTGGGCTGTGCTTGCTGATTATTTATACTCATATCACACAGTTGAAAGCGCAAATGGTTGAAACCATTGCTCTTCGTGGTGCAGATACGTATGCCAGAGAATCCAGTGATATGCGGGAATGGTATGCCATTGAAGCTGTACAACGTCTTCATGTCCTCGGTATCAAAGCCTCTGGTGAAACAGATGGAGCTGTGCCCTTGCCAACGTTGCTCAGTTCAAACTTAGGTGCTCAATTGATCTCAGGAAGGTCTGGTGAGCGCGTACGTTTGTCGAGTCAGTATCCGTTTCCACAAGCAGGCGATCTTGAGCCACAAATGGATATGTTTCAGCGTCAGGCGTTGGGCTTTTTGACTCAACATCCGGAGCAGTCCTTTTATCGAGTCGATCAAGTTGATGGTCGTCAATCTCTGCGTTTTGCCACCGCCAGTCGTATGCAAGAAGGATGTGTGACGTGCCATAACGAAGAAGCCGAGAGCCCCAAGCGTGATTGGGAGGTTGGACAAGTCGGAGGAATCGTGGAAGTCGTTTATCCGCTGGATTCGTTAGAGAAAATTATGAAGATGAACTGGCTCGATTCTTACGGGATGATGGGCGTCTTGGTGGTCTTGTGGTTAGGCGGTTTTGGATTAATCGTTTTAAAGCTTCGTCGAGTGTCTGGTGAATTAGAGAGCCGAGTCGAGCAACGAACATCCGATTTGAATGAATCACATCGACAATTAGAATTGGAAATACATGAACGGAAAGTAGCGGAAAATACGATTCGACAGGCTCGAGATAATCTGGAGAAACGGGTGCAAGAGCGAACGGCAAAGCTCGCCTCATCGAATGCGGAACTGATTCGAGAAGTGTCTGAACGAAAACGAGCGGAAAATGATACTCGAAGCCTTAATTCACAGCTCGTGCAGCGCTCAGCCCAATTGGAGGCGAGTAATAAAGAGCTGGAAGCCTTTAGTTATTCTGTCTCCCATGATCTTCGCGCACCGTTGCGAGGGATCGATGGGTTTAGCCAGGCTGTGTTGGAAGATTATGACGATAAGTTAGATGACTCGGGACGAAGTTATTTGCAGCGGGTACGGGCTGCCAGTCAGCGCATGTCGCAGCTCATTGATGCCATGCTGAATTTAGCGCGACTCACGCGTGCTGATATTCATACTCAGGACTTTGACATGAGCTCGATCGTAGCTGAAATTCTTGACGATTTACAGAAAATGGAGCCGGAGCGAGAAGTGACATGCGTCGTGGCTCATGATTTACATGCGACGGCCGATCCCAAGTTACTCCGAGCCGTGCTGGAAAACTTGCTGGGCAATGCTTGGAAATTTACCCGTCAGCAAAAAGCACCATGCATTGAATTTGGTCATGGTCAGTACAAAGGTCAGGCGGCATTTTTTGTCAAAGATAATGGAGCCGGTTTTGATATGACCTATTCGCATAAATTGTTCGGCACGTTTCAACGTTTGCATGCCTATACTGAGTATCCCGGCGTAGGAGTGGGGTTGGCCACAGTGCATCGTATTATCCAGAGACATGGCGGGCAAATTTGGGCGGAGGGAGTGGTTGATGAAGGCGCGACGTTCCATTTTACTTTATAGCAACTACGAAGGAGGAGAACATGACAAAGAAACACATTCTGTTAGTTGAAGACCATCCCGATGATGAAGAGCTGACGATGCGAGCTTTGAAGAAAAACAATATTATGAATGAAGTCGTCGTGGCACGTGATGGTGTCGAGGCTTTGGAATATTTATTTGGTACGGGTGCCCATGCGGGGCGAGATCTCGATGTCATGCCTCAAATCATTTTATTGGATCTCAAGCTTCCTAAGATCGATGGCTTGGAGGTCTTAAGGCGGTTACGAGCAGATGAACGAACAAAATTCTTGCCCGTGGTCGTACTCACATCCTCTAAAGAAGAGCAGGACATTGTGAAGAGTTATCAATTAGGCGCGAATAGCTATGTCCGTAAACCGGTGGATTTTCAGGAATTTTCGCAAGCCGTGCAAAATCTGGGTTTGTATTGGCTCATCTTAAATGAGCAGGCTCCTGAGAGAGTGCCTGTGTAATTACGCGTTTTTGTCGGTTACATGATGTGGTGATGTACCAGCTATTTTCATAATACTGGGTGCCTAGAGTTACAGTTTTGTGTCAGTAGTCCCGACAGCCTGTCAATATATTGATGGCTCGTCCTGTCTAGACGATGATTCCTGAAATGGCTCTTTACTCTCGGTCGGATGATTTGCGTCTCCGATACTTCTCGGTTTTTCCCTCATTCCTTCAAGAAGAACGCTGGCTAGCAGAGTCTGTTGTTGACTAGGCATATCCCTTGCTGAGGACTAGATGGCAGAAGACCATCGCCTTTACGTTTCAAGGAGGAATCCCATGAGACGACTCGTAAGACTGGAACCCGCCGAACCGACAATTTTTTCTGAATCTCGATGTCGTACAAGGAAAGCGCCTGCCATTGATGGATTTGGTGTGAGGCTCTCAAAGCCTGGGAAGGGGAGTAGTTGCAGTATCACACAATGTGGAAACTGCGGAGGAGAGGTGAAGGTTTTCGTTTCCCCTCGTCGCAATCCTCATTCCAATAAACTTGGTCGTGCCGTTTCGATGAAAGATCATGATTTGTGTCGACGGTGTTGGCGGCGGGTCATGCAGCAGCAGCGAAAAGAAGGTGTCATAATCCTGCCACTGTCGATGTTTATCGGAGGGACAAAATTGCGACCTCGGTTGCTGATATCAAATCCTGGCGCACTGCCGAGAGAAGCCTCGTAAACCCTAAGATGATAGAGCACATGAGGTTTGGCTATAGACGAAGGAGCCTGAAGGAAAATTTAGGGACTTGTTTCGAGAGGAGCCTGGGCTTGTCGGACAAATTTTTCGGCAAGCCTGGTGTTTTGATAGACGACTTTGAGTGTCATATTGCCAAATTTACGTCGAGCGACGACTAACACAATCTGCCCATCCTCATAGCCAGACTTGAGTTCTTGAAGCTTCTTATCAAGAAACGCATTCATGATTTCATCACTAAAATCGTGCGTGAGTCGATAGCTGTCGGCCATCACCGTTTGTAACTGTTGATGCCACATATCCGAATATTGCCCCATGTCAATGGTGATTTTAGCAAGTCGCGGCTGTTCTGAGGCTTGAGAACCCGATGTTGGTGTCTTCTGGTCATAGCTGAGGTGTAGGTAGCGAATTTTTCCCGCAAGGTCATAGAGACATTCGCGAGCGGTTGAACAGGCTCCGAATTTCTTGACCTCTTCCTGGGTCATGCCGAATTTCAAATCACGAAAACCATCAAGTGGTTTCGCACCATATGCGGGAAAATACAAGAGGAAAATGATGCAGGAAAGGTATATTCCAATTGAGGAATGAGAATAATGAAGCTTGAAATAAGGCATACGTGAAATTTTCTTCCACCCGGCTAAGAGGCAAAGAACAAAAAATGAATGAACTAATAGAAGCACTACCTATTAGTTCACCATAGCAAACTGCGTTGAGTGAAGGCGATCTCAAGGAGTATTCGGAAAGATGCACTGAAATGTGGAGAAGCGAGGGTTCTGATTCGGCAGGGCAAAAGAGAAATACAATAGTGGTTTAAAAAGTTGGTTCTTTGATATGCCAATGAAGATCATTCAAGAGCCACCAGGGCCGGCGTTTGTACCCTTTGTCTAAGAGGCATTGATTAATTTTTTGCTCGAGGACACCCTGCTCAAATACTTCTCCTTTGCTCTGTTGTTGAACTTGTTCTAGACATTTCAATTGTTCTCTTTTGGAAACCTCATGCCCATCAGTTTTAATCCATTGAGATCGTGAACATCCCACTAAAACCAATGCGCCGAATAGGGTGATCAGCAATATTTTGAACGGAGGAGATTGAAAAGTGATGCGTGCAAAAATGTGTGTTGTCATGAAATGGCCTTAATATTTTTGAGATGTGAATAATTCGTTGGTTGATTCATCTCAACGACAGCAAAATTGGATACGTGAGTGAGGGAATTTCACTTGGCATGTATGTTGTTCAGATAGTGATTATAAAACAGAATTCTCCTAATGCTACTTTTGTTTAATTCTTCTGCTAGGTATGGCTTCTAGAGGGTTATCAGGCCAGGAGTGCTTAGGGTACCGGCCTTTCAATTCTTTTTTAACTTCAACATATCCAGTTTTCCAAAAGCTCGTCAGATCCTGTGTGACTTGAACAGGGCGACGAGCGGGCGAGAGTAAGTGAATCAGCACAGCGACCTTGCCATTTGCAATCGTGGGTGTTTTGGTCATGCCGAACACTTCTTGTAGTCGGACGGCCAATATTGGAAGGTCGCCAGTTGAGTAATCAATCACGATGTGTGATCCCGTTGGGGCGGTGAAATGGGTTGGTGCAAGAGTATCAATGGTTCCTCGTTGTTCGCGAGAGAGTAGGGCATGTAGAGGCCACGTGAGGTCAAATTTTTTCAATTGCGCGAAGCTGGATATTCCAAGAAGGTAGGGAGCCAACCAGGTCTCCAGTGTCTTGAGAAGGGCGTTATCTGACACATCCGGCCACTCCACTTCAGGTTCCATCGTTCGGCGAAGAAATTGTACACGAGCTTGCCAATTGTGAAGGGTCTTTGTCCAGGGAAGACAGGCCAGGGCATTGTCTCGAATGCCTATCAGGAGGGTGGCGAGTATGAGTTCTGTGTTGGGTTGAGATAGGCGGCATTCCTCGAGAACGAGTTCCCCTAATCGTTCTTCCTGTCGTGCAATAACTGATTGTGATGTTGCATTCCATTCCACGCATTCGTGTGTTTGTAAAAGGGCAGCGCAATCATTGAATAGATCTTCACGAGAGATTGGGGAAGCCTTATAGATATGAGAGAGAGGTTGTTTGCCATCAAGGTCGGTAATAACGAGGTATTCGTGATGTTCTAACGGGTGAGGATAAGGAAATCGCGCCAAGCGTCCGTTGGCTAACTTGTACTGCCGCCGATCATCAGCTTGTTGTTGCGCAATGCGATCGGGATAGGCCTTGGCCAAGAGGATGCCGATACGGTCAATGTGCTGTTGTGGGTTGACTGAATCAGGTGCGATGCCGAGCTTTTTTTGCCACAGCTGAGAGGCTTGGCTTATGCGTTGGACCAATTGAGGTCCGGTGCGATCCTGTCTGTATTGATAATATGCTTCCATGCTACTTCGAAGGTCGGCCTGGTCTTGGTGCCCAGTTCCCTTCAAGAGATCCCGCTCACTCAAGACAGCTGCGAGATCACAAGCCAGAGCGCCGAACTGCTTTTTGATTCCCTGAAGAACCATATGCGCGAGCCGAGGATGGAGGGGGAGATGAGCCATCTTCCTTCCGTGTTCAGTCACGCCGTTCGTTGGATTCAATGCGCCGAGGAACTGGAGAAATTGACGCGCTTGAGCAAATGCACCTGTTGGTGGTGGATCGATCCAGGAAAGTTCAGTTGGATCCTGGATTCCCCATACAGCAAGTTCCAAAGCGAGCGAGGTGAGGTCGGTGTCGAGGATTTCCGGAGGTGTGCGACGGGTCAACGTTCTATTGGTTGATTCCAACCAACAGCGGACGCACAGGCCTGGTTCAAGTCGTCCCGCTCGTCCCCGTCGTTGTTCGGCTGAAGCTTGAGAGATCGTGATGGTCGTTAATCGACTCATTCCGCTACGAGGGTCAAACCGAGACACTCGTGTCAGTCCAGTATCCAAGACGACGCGAATGCCCTCAATGGTCAAACTGGTCTCGGCAATATTGGAGGACAGGACAACTTTTCTCCATCCAGGAGGTGGTGGAAGAATAGCTTGGTCTTGCGCCTGAGGAGAGAGGTTCCCATAGAGGGGAGTGATCAGCGTATGTTCGGGAAGAGTGAAGGTGATAAGTTGTCGTTCCACTCGATGGATTTCGCTGGCTCCCGGGAGGAAAACCAACATATTACCGATTTCAGTGTTCAAGAGGTTTTTGATTGTCTTGGCGATTTGTTGAGGGAATGCCTTTTGTTCGATTGATCCGATGTATCGGGTTTCAATCGGAAACATTTTGCCTTCACACGTGAGCATAGGGGCTTGCTTCAGTTCTTGAGAGAGGGTTTGGGTATCAAGAGTGGCGGACATGATTAAGAGGCGCAGGTCTGCTCGAAACAGTGTTTGCGTCTGGAAGGCCAAAGCCAAGCCCAGATCGCCTTGAATGCTCCGTTCATGAAATTCATCGAAAATGACGAGCCCGTATTCCTTCAAGGATGGATCATGTTGAAGAATGCGCGTGAGAATGCCTTCAGTCACCACCTCAATTTTCGTATTCGAACCAATCTTTGTATCCAACCGCGTACGGTACCCAACCGTGGCCCCGACCGATTCTCCTAAAAGCCGAGCCATATACGTGGCCGCTGCACGCGCAGCTAATCGCCGTGGTTCTAACATGATGATTTTTTTGTCTTGTAGCCACGGTTCGCCTACGAGGGCAAGTGGTACCTTCGTTGTTTTCCCTGCGCCTGGTTCAGCGGTGAGCAGGGCAACGGAGTTGTGGATGAGTAATGCTTGAAGTTGAGGCAAGACGTCGGTGATGGGTAGATGTGCGAATTCCATAAAATGTGTCAAGGAATCGTTTTATCGATCAATGTGGAGGCCAAAGAAGAATGCTAAGGGCGAGAACGATGATGGGAGTGTTGAATAATATCGAGCTTCAAAGGCACATGTGGCCAAGACTATTTTGGTGACCAAGGGTTTCGGGCCTGTTGGAAATAGTTCGTCCAGCAAGGCCGCAGCGTTTTTTGCGCGGGGAGCGTCCCTTTGGTACGTGAGCACGGAAAAATGGCGAGAACGCTGCTGGCGGATTTTTTCAACAGGCCCATGATCTGAAATCAGTGGGCTGGGTTAATGAATGACACAGCAGCATGCATGAAGTCAGGGAAAGCGCGATCAGAGATGATGAATGAAGGCGGGGCTAATTTCGCCGCGGGCCACTTCCATCACAGGCCCCCTCATGGTCATGTTGTATTGGGAGTCTACGGTAATATCTAACGAGCCACCTGGGGCTTTGACGCGGACAGGGCTTTTGACCAGTCCTAACCGCACGCCGGCACAGGCAGCAGCACAGGCAGAAGAGCCTGAGGCTTGGGTTTCGCCAGCTCCCCGCTCCCAAATAAGAATAGAAATAGCTTTTGGCCCAATGGGAACAGCCAGTTGGACATTCGTTCGTTTGGGGAAGATGGTGTGGTTCTCAAGTTCCGGTCCGATTTCCAATAAATCATCACGAGTCCATCGTTCCTCACGTTTTTTATAGACCACACAATGTGGATTTCCTACGCTCACTCCAGTAAATCGCAGCGATTGCTCCGCTGCCTTCACGGGCTGTTGAATGAGTTCAGGGACGCGTAACGTACAAGGTAAGGCAATGGGTTGAAATACGGCCTGGCCCATGTCGACGGTGGCTCCGCCTACCAATCCGTGGTCGTTCATCTCCAGATGAATTTCAACCAATCCGCCTTTGGTTTCAACGGTAATGTGTTTCTTCCTCGTGTGCTTAGTGTGGTAGAGATAACATCCAAAAATCCGTAATCCATTCCCAGATTTTTCTGCTTCGCTGCCATCTGGATTATAAATCCGTAGCCCAAAATGTGCTTTTTTTGAGGGAGTCAAGGCTAAGATGCCGTCGCTTCCAATGCCCCAATTTCGATCACACAAGGTCCGAATAATTCGAGGAGTTAGTTTAAATGAAAGTTTTTCTGGATCGAGGGCAATATAATCGTTACCTAAGCCATGCCCCTTAAAAAATTTATTCTTCATGCCTAGCTCCACAAAGGAATGGATGATTGCCGAGGACAAGGCCCACACCTGAGCCAAATCCGACTATTTGGTAGGACCTGAATTATACGTAAAACAGGCCAAAGAGGAAAGTCCTATTTATCAGGAAACGTAGGAAATACTGATGATCGGCAAAAAGGGCGGAGTTTACGCCCTTTTTGCTTGACTGCGGTTGGCGCGGCGCTCGTTGTCGGTGAGAAAGCGTTTGCGCAATCGAACGTTTTTCGGCGTGACTTCGACCAGTTCATCGTCTTCAACGAATTCCAACGCAAATTCTAACGTTATTTCTCTAGGTGGGATGAGATTAATTGATTCATCGGTACCAGCAGCCCGGATGTTCGTGAGTTTCTTTTCGCGGATGGCATTCACCACAAGATCGTTTCCTTTGTTGTTCACTCCGACTAACATCCCTTCGTAAATATCGGCGCCAGGGTGGAGGAAAATTTCCCCTCGGTCTTGCAGCCCCCAGAGGCCATACGCCACGGCCTGTCCTGGCCCATGAGAAATGAGGACGCCAGCTGAACGATGGGGGATGTCACCTTTAAAAGGCTGGTATTCATGGAATATTTGTGACATGACGCCACTCCCTCTCGTCATCCGCAACAATTCACTGCGAAATCCAAGGAGCGCTCGTGAGGCAATGTGGAACTCCATTCTGACGGTGCCAACAGCACTAATTTGCAAGTCTTTCATATCGGCTTTTCGGCTGCCCAGTGCTTCAATGACTGCGCCCTGATAGCCGGGGTCTACCTCAATCACGACGAGTTCGATTGGCTCTAAAATGTCCTTTTCGATTTCTTTATAAATGACTTTGGGCGGAGACACTTCGAGTTCAAAGCCTTCGCGTCGCATCGTTTCGATGAGGATGGAGAGATGGAGTTCACCGCGTCCTGAAACTTTAAATCGTTCGCCGCCATCAGCTTCTTCCACTTTGATACCCACATTCATCATCGCTTCGTGCGCGAGGCGTTCACGAATGTGGCGCGACGTGAGGAATCGCCCCCCGTCTTTCCCGGCGAGGGGACTCGTGTTATGGGAGAAGTTCATGGAAATGGTGGGTTCATCCACATTGACGGTGGGCAAGGCTGTCGGGTTTTGCGGGGACGCGAGGGTTTCTCCAACGCGAATATCGTCGACCCCGGCCAGGGAGATAATGTCACCGGCTTGTGCTGAGTCAGTCTCGACACGTGTGAGTCCTTGATAAGCCAGAATTTTAGTGACTTTTCCACGTGCAATTGTGCCATCGCGTTTGACCGCGACAATCTGATTGCCTATTTCAACCTTTCCATGGAAAATCCGTCCCACCGCCACACGACCGATATAGCTGTCATACTCCAATATTGTGACGAGCATTTGAAACGGTTGCTCTGGATCCGCAACAGGCGGCAGCACTCGATGGATGATGGTGTCCATCACGGGTTTCATGTCAACAGCGGGATCAGCCAGATCCATTGTGGCCAGTCCTTCCTTGCCGGAGGCGTACACAATAGGGAAATCTAATTGTTCGTCAGTCGCATTGAGCTCGCAGAATAAATCGAAGGTCAGATTGACGACTTCTTCAGGTCGAGCATTGGGACGATCGATTTTATTAATAACCACAATGGGTTTGAGATGGAGTTCTAAGGATTTTTTGAGGACGAATTTCGTTTGAGGCATGGGACCTTCAAAGGCGTCGACCAAGAGCAACACGCCATCGACCATTCGCAAAATTCGCTCGACTTCGCTCCCAAAATCAGCATGTCCAGGAGTATCGACGAGGTTAATGCGAGTATCTTTATAGAGCAGTGAGGCGTTCTTCGAAAAAATGGTAATTCCACGTTCTTTTTCTAAGGGATTCGAATCCATAATGACGGCTTCGCCTTCCTTGAACACATGTGCGCCGGTTTGTTTCAGCAACGCGTCGACTAAGGTCGTTTTCCCATGGTCGACATGCGCAATAATGGCCACATTACGAAGGTCTTTTCGTCGTTTTTGATTCGGCATAACAGCAATTCCTTAGATGAGGGATGAACGCAAAACACCAGCCGCTTAAACACTCAGTGTTCAAGCCGGATGGGTCCTTATCGAGGCCGGTCTGCGGAGATTTGAGCAACGACACCGACTTGAATGGCCGGAGAATGGCTTGGTCTAACGAGACGGTCGATTCACATGTGACGGTACAGGAAGAACCCGTTTAACGCAACTTGGACGTCGTAATGCGTGAAACGTGAGGGGTTAGGCGTGACGGCGTAAAGAGCTAGGAGAGAGGAAGATCAAAAGGCCTTTTTTGTTTTTCGTCATGTGTCTGATCTCCTCACGCCTGAGGTCTTCGGCCCCATGATCTTTGCGGGCTTTATTGAGCATTCCACACATCTGGGTCATGAATTAAGTAGGTATATCTATGAAGGTGACGGGGAATTCAAGGGTGAAGGTGGCGCCGAGGCCTTCGCCATCACTACATGCAGTGAGTGAGCCGCCTAAATTTTTTGCTGTATTCGCATTATTGTGGAGGCCAGCACCCTGTCCGCTTCCCTCTTTTGAAAGCGACTGGGCAAAAATTCGATGGAGATTGTCAGGGGGGATGCCAATTCCGGTATCAATGACTTGAAGGCTAATGTGGTTGTCTTGTTCCGCATCTAATTGAATTCGGATCGTCAAGCGATGGGGACCTTGGCCTTGTTGGCGTATCGCCTCTGCGGCATTGGCTATGAGATTGGCTACAATCTGGTTGACCTGCTGTTTATCCGTGATCACTTGGGGCAAGTCGGCATAATCTCTCGTCAGAGCAATCTGATCCTTGTCGAATTCAGACGAATGAGTCGCTAGGGCCGTTTCGATAAGATCTTTCAAGATGACAGGTTCCTGAATACTGGTCGCTCGAGCGACATCATTCTGTGCGGCAATGATGTCTTTGACATGTTCGATTTGACCTATGAGGGTATCCAGATCCTCACACGTTTGAGCATGCTGATCTCGTAAATGTATTCCCAGTTGCATCAAGAATCCTGGAATTCGTTGGCCTTTGCTATCGTGAGTCAGAAACGTTCCTAAGTCATCCTGATGAGCTTCCAGAAGGGAGGACGCCCGGCTCACATCCTGAACGGGCATGTCGCGAACATGTTGAGCAATGAGCCCGGCGGACACATTCAAGCTGTTCAATACATTACCAACGTTATGTAAGACATCGCTGGCCACTTCAGCCATGCCTAAGCGACGGGAGCTCTCTACTAGCTGTTCGGTTAACGCTTCGCGCTCCATCAAAGCTTTGCGGCGTTCCCGTGCGTGACGAATGACTCGTTCAAGCAGGTCGGGGTTGGTTTCCCCCTTAATCACATAATCGGCGGCACCCAGCTTGATTGCTTGCAAATCGATTTCACGGTCAGTCGTCCCGGTCAGCATGACAATGGGCACACGGCATCCGAATCTCAGGGCTTCCCCTAAGACATCCAATCCGGTTTCTCTTCCTAAACTATAATCTAAGAGGCAAATATCGTGGGAATCGTCTTTCAGTTTTTCCAGACCTTGTCGGAAAGTTGAAACCCATTCAGATTCAAAGACAATGCCGTGAACCCGTGTCAGCATGGCTTGCGCAATCATGGCATCATCCTCGTTGTCATCGATGAGGAGGACTTTGATCGCAACCTCGTCCACAGTGGGTGTGCTGGAATCTGTTGGCAAAGGACGTGTTTTGATCATGCTTGGCTATTCCAAAAAGGTAGCTGTCTGTTGTGTGCAAGAAGAGGACGAACGTGGGGATGTTCGCTAAATGCACGCATCGCCGCTTCGATATTCTGCATGTGTCTCCCCATGAGGGACTTGTTTACTTTGATCATGCACATGGCAAGGTAAAGCTAAATGTACTCCCTTTTCCTAACGTACTCGTGACGGACATCGTGCCATGATGCAGTTTGACTAATTCACGACTGACGAATAAGCCAAGTCCTAAACCGCGTGAGAGCCCCGACGGATCCTTCTCGACTTGATACAGACGTTCGAAAATGCCAGCGAGTTGGTCTTGGGCAATACCAATGCCCGTGTCTGAGATGGCGATGCGGATGCGGCCTGGGCAGAGCGGATCTTCGGCAGCTGTCACCAGAATGGTTCCTGTGGGCTCAGTGTATTTCAGTGCATTGCCTACAAGATGCAGCAGAATGAGGCGGACGCGCTGAACATCCATCATCACGTTTGGGAGATCGTGGGCTAATGAGGTTTGCAGGAAAATACCTTTGGCCTGGGCTTGCGGATTGAGCGCATGCAGGGCATCAAAGATCACGCTGGGTAGTCCTTCAGAGTCAAGATCAAGACTCAGTTTCTCAGTTTTTAGTCGAGCGACCTCATAGAGGTCGTTGATATTCCGGTTTAAGTGACCGCAGCAACCATGGATGAGATGAACATAATCGGTTTGTTCAGCACTCAGTGTCCCTACACGTCCTTCTAACAACAGATTCACGAATTCTGATGCGGTCGCGAGAGGCGTTTTAAGCTCATGCACGACGAGATCATAAAAGCGCTGAATTTCATCGTTTCGTTGTTGGAGCTCGCGATTCGTCCGCTCTAATTGACGTTGATAGGTCGTGAGCTCATCTTGTAGACGCATTTTTTCGATGCCATGAAAAATGGCAAGCTGAAGATTCTCTGATGAAATATTTCGTTTGGAAAGATAGTCAATGGCTCCTGACTCCAGTGCTTGGAGAACGAGAGTTTCATTGCCTTCGCCGGTTAACATGATGATCGGTGCATGGTTTCTGTCTGACTGAGCCTCTCGTAAGAAATCAATTCCAGACCTCGACCCCAAATTATAATCTAGCAGCCCGATATCATGACGATGCTCTTTCAGACGGGTCAGGCCTGCCTCATATGAGCGGGCCCACTCTATTTCAAAGTGCGAGTCGGAACTTTGTGCAAGCAGCGCTTGGGTAATAACGGCATCGTCTTCATCATCATCGACGAGTAATACTTTGACAGGAGCATGAGTGGCAGTGTGAGGCATCGGCTTATGCTGCGCCCCGCTGTGTGATCGCCATGTGCCCTAAATCTTGGATGATGCGCTGATATTCATGAAAGGTTTCAGGTTTGTTGATGAAATCATAAGCTCCCAAGTTCTCTGAAATTTGAATGTCTAGTGGTTTTGTCGAATCGGAGAAAACCACCGTGGGAATATGACGCCATATCGAATGTGTGCGAAGTTCGACTAACGTTTTGCGTCCATCCTTCCTGGGCATGTTTAAATCCAAAAGGATCAGCCATGGCCACGGGAGTCTCATCATGCCTCGATACTTTCGACGGCGGAAGAGATAGTCCAAAAGCTCTCGGCCGTCATGCACGATGCGAACATCGAAGCCTAACTTGCTTTCTTCCCATGCTCGCATTGCAATAAGACAATCGTCCGGGCTGTCATCAGCGATCAACACTGTAGGGACCTCAGTTTGTTTTGCCATCGCGCAGGATCCTCCTCATTATGAGTGAGTTGGTATGGTTCGATTTCTCTCCTCTTGCGTGATCGTCCGTGATCTCGATCTTTCAGCCACTCAGTCAGAGTTTAAGGCAAAAAAAACCCATCCTTGTTCGAAGAATGGGCGCAACTGGATCGGTGTTTTTCGATAGCCAGTGGTAGCCGGGCGAACCTGACATTGGAGAAAGGTCCCTTGGCTTTGCGTCCCATCCTTACGAATGGTTTGCCTTTTTCACATCACTGATCGTATCGGTGCAATCTCAAAAATGCTTGAGTGGGAGGGTAGGGATAGAATGGGAAATGCCTTGTAAAAAAAGGAGAATTACAGAGGAAGACGTCACTCAAATGGGCATGGGTATGAAAAAGTGGAATTCTCTGGGACTTTGACCTCAAGAAGTGAAAAAATCGAACCGAAAGAAGCAAGAACACAACAAGAGGGACCTCATACACCATGAATGTAGACATTCTTGCAAATCACATCACCATGCCCCTTCAAGTCATGCTCGATTCCGCGCCGAGTGGCATGATGTTGGTTGATGCGGACGGCAAGATTGTCATGGCCAATCAGCTTCTGGCTATGCAGTTTAGTTATGTGAACACGGAGTTGCTCGGACAACCCGTGGAAGTGCTCATTCCCGAGCGTCTTCGAGCGAATCATCCTGAATATCTCAAAACATTTTTTGCTGCACCTGCATCTCGACCTATGGGCTCGGGACGGGACTTATACGGAAAGCGAAAAGATGGGACGGAATTTCTCGTAGAAATTGGCCTCAACCCGCTGACGTATGAGGATGTCACCTACGTATTGGTTTCTCTTGTAGATATCACTGAGCGGAAGAAACGTGAGGCCCAACAAATTGCGACTCTTTCGCAACGCCTGTTACTGGCCACACACTCGGCTCAGATCGGCATATGGGAGTGGGATGTGGTGCTGAATACATTAACGTGGGATGCGCAAACGTATGCGCTCTATGGTTTGCCGGCGGAAGCTCAGCATGAACCCTATTCTACTTGGATGAATGCCCTGCATCCCGATGATCGACAATCAGTCGAAGAGGCGCTGCAACTGGCTCTGCAAGGTAAGCAGGACTTTCATCTTGAATTTCGCGTGATTTGGCCTGACCATTCCATTCATTGGATACAAGGGGCTGGTTCTGTGGAGAGAGATTCGACAGATGTGCCGCTTCGAATGGTTGGGGTGAATTGGGATATTACCAAAGAAAAATTCAGTGAGCAGAGTCTTCGCGAATCAGAGAAGTTACAGATGGCCACAATGGATTCTCTGTCTACCCATATTTGTGTTGTGAATCACCTGGGAGGAATCGTTTCTACCAATAAACAATGGAACATATTCGGTACGGAGAACTCTATTTCAGTCGGCTCGGTGGGAATAGAGAGCAACTATCTCCATATTTGTGACCTGGCCAGCGAGGATGGAGTTGAAGAAGCAGAAAGGGTTGCCACCGGTCTTAGGGAAATTATTCGTGGAGAGAAAGATGAGTTTTCTCTCGAATACAGGTGTGATTCCCCAACAGAGAGGCGTTGGTTTATTTGCCGAATGAGTGTGCTGCTAGATTCCAGTCCTCGAAAGGTTGTTGTCGTCCACGAAAATATCACGGCAATAAAAGCAGCTGAACAGGTTTTGATTGAATACAATCAAGAATTGGAGAAAAGCAATCAAGAACTGGATGATTTTGCCTATATTGCGTCGCATGACCTCAAGGAACCGCTTCGGGGTATTTTTAACTATGCCACGATTTTACTGGAAGATCATGGGCCAAATTTGAATGATGATGGCCGGATTCGGTGTGAAACGCTGTGTCGATTATCACGGCGTATGGAAGAATTATTAGATGGGTTGTTGTATTTCTCTCGGACCGGACGAACCGAGCTCGCGATAAAAATGACGGATCTCGATCAGGTCATCGGTACCGTCCTTGAAACAGTGGATTTCAGCCTGAAAGAGTCTGGCGTCCTCTTGAATGTGCCGCAGATTTTCCCAGAAGTGTATTGCGATTCAATTCGGATTGGAGAAATATTTCGTAACCTCATCACGAATGCTATGAAATATAATGATAAAGCAGAAAAGTGGATAGAAATCGGATTTTTTGATGGAGCCGATACCGGGCCTGTTCCCAATGGGCATCCCAAGGGCGTTCCCATCTTCTACGTCAAGGATAATGGCGTCGGTATTCGCGAGAAACATTTTCAGAGTATTTTTCGAATTTTTAAGCGATTGCATGGTCGCGATAAATTTGGAGGCGGGACCGGCGCTGGATTAACGATTACGAAAAAACTTGTTGAGCGTCATGGTGGGCGACTCTGGATTGAATCAACGTTTGGAGAAGGCTCAACATTTTTCTTTACTTTGCAAAAGGGGTAGCAATCATGGTGACACCGAATCAACCCATTCTACTGGTTGAAGATAGTCCTGAAGACTTTGAGATGACCGTGCGAAGCCTCAAAAAAGCGGGTCTCAAAAACCCTATTCATCATTGTTGCGATGGTGATGATGCACTGGATTATTTGTATCACCGTGGAGCCTATGCCGATGCGATGGATGCTCGGTTACCAGGCATCATTTTGTTAGATCTCAATATGCCAGGCACCGATGGTCGTGAAGTACTCGATGAGGTGAAGAAGGATCCGAACTTGAATCAAATTCCCGTGATTGTGCTGACCACATCGGGAGATGAACGTGATGTCCAAGACAGTTATGGCATGGGAGCCAATAGTTTTATCCAAAAGCCTTTGGACTTTGACGGGTTCATGAAAGCTATGACACGGTTAAATGAGTACTGGTTTGAAGTGGTCATTCTTCCGAAGACCACTGAGGCCGTTGGATGACTACGGAAGTTCTCACCATTTTAATTATTGATGATTGCGCGGAAGATCGAGAAATCTATATTCGGTATCTCGGCCAACAGACACAGAGAGAATTTAGAATTATCGAATCGGAATCTGGTGAGGAAGGGTTGGAGCTCTGTAAACAAGAGCAACCGGATTGTGCCCTTATCGACTATCAGATTCCTGATCTTGACGGATTGGAATTTATTCAAGCGTTAGCGAATGATGAAGAACAGCGTTATATTCCGGTGTTGATGTTGACAGGGCAGGGAAATGAAGGCGTGGCGTCAGAAGCTTTGAAAGGTGGTGCCAGTGACTACCTGGTCAAAGGTAAATTGACGCCAGAAGGATTATATCGAGCAGTGACGCGGGCCATTGAAAAAGCAAGTTTATTACGAACAAATGACAAACAGCAGCGTGAAATCGAACGGTCATATCGTGAATTAGAGCAGTTTGCCCATACCGCTTCGCATGATCTCCAAGCACCAATCCGACGCATCACTAAATTTTTAGAGCTTATTCAAATGGATCTTCAGGAGTCGCTTTCAGAGCGATCCAAAGATTATTTAGATCGAGCCTTAAAAGGCGCTGCCCATATGCGACGCTTGATTCAAGATCTCTTAGACTATTCACTCGTAGGTGGGGCGAAGAATAGCATGGAGCCGGTGTGCCTCGAACATGTTCTCAAAGAAGTGCTGACCCAACTTGAGGTGATGGTCATGAATACCAATGCGACAGTTGAAGTCGATGAGCTGCCAAAGGTCATGGGGAATCAAACATTCCTTCAACAACTGTTTCAAAATCTCATCGGCAATGCAATTAAATTTGGAGGGGAACAGCCACCGCTCATAAAAATTTCTGCACATCGTGAAGGGGCAAAGTGGACGGTGACCGTCAAGGATAATGGGATAGGTATTCCCGATGATGCTCTTGAAAGCGTGTTTGGGATCTTCCAACGAGTCGACTGTGGGAGTCAGGTGGAAGGCACGGGAATAGGGTTGGCTTTGTGCAAAAAAATCGTGGAATTACATGATGGGCGCATTTGGGTTGAATCGACGATGAATGAAGGCACAAGCTTTCATTTCACACTGCCATGCTGTCTTGGGCAGGTTGACGCGAGAATGCTTGAAACGGTTGCAATGGCTGCCATATAAGTCACACGCTTGCGCTCACCACGTTCATAGTAAATTATGATAGAAGACCTCATAAATACACGAAAACAGTTGGAGCTGGCTGGCACCATTCGTTGGTTCCATTGGCTGATTGTGTGCTCATCTCTTCTGCTGACCTTTGGGGCTTGGTATTTCTCCAAGACTCAATTAGAAGCGAAGATTTCGATGCAGTTTGACCGTGAAGCGGATCAGGTGGTCGCCCTTATCGTCGATCGGATGAAAAAGTATGAAGATGCCCTTTGGAGTGGGGTGGCTCTCATTCAAACCACTGGAGGTGATGTGAGCTATCCAGAATGGGAGACCTTTGCGACAAGCCTTCGAATTGAAGAAAAATATCCAGGGATCAACGGCATCGGAGTTATTCATAGGGTGATACCTGAGCAACTAGATTCATACTTGCAGGATCAACGAGCCATTCGTCCCGACTATGCGATCCATCCTCCCCACCAGGAGTCAGAATATTGGCCGATTACCTATGTCGCTCCTGTCGGCTCCAATGCCAAAGCCGTCGGTCTAGATATGGCACATGAAACCAATCGTTTCACAGCAGGGAAAAAAGCTAGGGATACAGGGCTGGCCCAAATAACTGGGCCGATTACATTGGTACAAGACTCAGCGAAAACGCCAGGCTTCTTATTTTATGCACCTTACTATAAGGGTGGTCGATACGAGTCCATTGAAATACGGCGAGACCGTTTTATCGGTATGGTCTATGCCCCCTTTATTGTCAATAAACTTATGCAAGGGGTTCTTGCGCAAGTCAATCGTCACGTCGGCCTTCGTATGGTTGACCAGGGTGACGTCTTGTATGACGAGCATCGCTCAGACAACCCGGACTTCGATGTTGATCCCCTCTTTCAGAAAGAGGTGACTATCCCGTTATATGGCCGGGATTGGATGTTTGATATCCGCAGTACTCAAGCATTTCGCTCATCAACAACGAACAGCCAACCCATCATTATCCTTGTTGGCGGCCTGATTATCGATGGGCTACTGCTGGGCCTGTTTATCCTTATTTCAAGGGGCAGTAGGAAAGCCTTGCTCTATGCAGATGCCGCGAGTCGCGGGTTGACGCAGGAACATCACCGCTTGCAAGCGGTGATGGATACAGCGGTCGATGGCATTATCACCATTGATGACAAAGGGACGATTCAAGATTGTAACCCGGCTGCCAGCACCATCTTTGGGTATTTGCCGGACGAGATGGTGGGCCAGAACGTGAAGATGCTCATGCCGTCGCCCTATCATGAGGAACATGATGGGTATTTGGATCGCTATCAGGAAACTGGGGAGCAACACATCATTGGCAGTGGGGGGCGCGAATTAATCGGTCGACGCAAAGATGGGACGATTTTTCCCATGGATCTGTCGGTCGGGGAAATGCAGTGTGATGGTCTGACCTTCTTTAGTGGTTTGGTCCGAGATATCTCAGAGCGTAAAGAAGCAGAAAAGACTCTACAAGCAAAGAATCATGACCTGGTAATCGCGCGAGATGAGGCGTTGGTTGCTGTTCGGAGTAAAGCGATGTTTCTTGCGACCATGAGTCATGAAATTCGGACACCGATGAATGGCATTCTTGGGATGACGGAACTGCTGACCGATACCGAATTGTCGGTTGACCAACAGGACCTCCTTCGCACCCTGCATTCCAGCGGAGAAAACCTGTTAGCCATTATTAATGATATTTTAGATTTTTCCAAAATTGAGTCGGGAAAATTGACCATTGAACAGATTGACTTTGATCTCCGAACCTCGGTCGAGGAAGTCTTGAATATCCTTTCCCTACAGGCCCAAGCCAAGGGTCTGGAATTAGTGGGGCTCGTGAACGCCAATACGCCCACGGCGCTACGCGGCGATCCCGTTCGCTTCCGTCAAGTCTTGACCAACCTTGTGGGGAATGCCCTCAAATTTACGGCCACCGGTGAAGTCTTTCTTCGGGTGGCGCCTCTTGTTTGTACCGATTCCGAGGCTCATATTCGAGTGGAGGTGAAGGATACGGGCATTGGCATGAGTGCAGAGGAGCAAAAAACCCTTTTTCAAGCTTTTACTCAAGCGAACCAGAGCACGACGAGAAAATATGGGGGAACCGGGTTGGGATTGGCGATTAGCCATCAACTTGTCGAACTCATGCAAGGCGAGATTGGCGTCGACAGTACCCCTGGCACCGGTAGTTGTTTCTGGTTTACCTTAAAATTTCCTATCCAATCGACTCCACCTGCCAAGAGACTTTCTGAAGTGTCCTTGACCGACCTTCGCATTCTTTTTGTGGATGATAATGCGACCAACCGTTTCATCCTTGATCATTATGCCGAATCCTGGGGTATGACTTCGTCAAGTGCGTCAAGTAGCGCCCAAGGGGCCATCCTTCTTGAAGCGGCTGCAGGCGAAGGGCATCCTTTTGACTTAGTGGTGATTGATCAAAAAATGCCTGACATGGATGGTTTTGAATTTGCCAACATGCTAAAGGGGACTCCTCGTTGGCAGGCCCTCCCTCTCATTCTTCTGACCTCTCTTGGGTATAAAGGGGAAGCCAACCATGCGAAGCAAGCCCATTTTTCAGGGTATTTAACCAAACCCATCCACCAACAGACCTTGCGGCGCGCGGTGGCCTTGGTCATGGGATTGGAGCAAGAATCGGACAAGGAAGACGTGAAACTGTTTATTACACGTCATACGGTTCAGGAACAAGAGATGGCAGAGAAACCGAGAATTCTGCTAGCTGAGGACAATCTGGTGAATCAAAAAGTGGCCGTGAGAATGCTCACCAAACTAGGCTATCAAGTGGATGTGGCGAACAATGGACAAGAAGCCTTGGAGGCTTGGGGAAAGAAGCCGTATCAGGTCATCCTCATGGATTGTCTCATGCCGGAAATGGATGGTTTTCAAACCACACAAAAGATTCGTGAGGCGGAAGCCATGAAGAGTGCGGTACATGATCATTCGCCTGACGCTTTACCCTTTACGTCTGCTCACATTCCCATTATTGCAATGACAGCCAATACGATGGAGGGGGATCGCGAAAAATGTCTGGAAGTGGGCATGGACGATTTCATTCCCAAGCCAGTCAAAATAGATTTTTTGGCAGAGGTTGTAGATAAATGGCTTTCTCCCAATCCTGCCGAAGAAAGTCAGAAGAGCTCCCTTCCAATTCGTTCCGTTCTTTCCTAGTGGGCCTGTTGAAAAAAGCCGCCAGCCTTCGCTTCGGCTGACAGGCTAGAGGTTCCTTGCCTTGCCGAAGCGGCTTCGCATAGGCAGGTCGCCATTTTCCCGTGCTCACGTATGAAGGGTACGCTCCGCACGCAAAATTGGCTGTGGCCTTACTAGACGAACTTTTTTGAACAGGCCAGACGCCTCTGATATCCAAGATGTCTGTGAGCCTATTTCCTTGTGGAGATTGTTATTATTCAACACCCCTTTTGTACAAATGGCTCAATAGGGCTTTTGCCTTAGAGACCAGCCCTGCCTTAATTTGATACGTTGCGTGCCCTATGGAAATTGGTATCGTCGGGCTTCCCAACGTCGGCAAATCGACTATCTTTAATGCACTCACCTCCGGAGGTGCGACCGCATCCAATTATCCATTTACCACGATTGAGCCGAATGTGGGCATGGTCGCCGTGCCCGATACCCGTCTGGCTCGTCTGACTGAACTCTTCCAACCCAAAAAGACCATTCCCGCCTCTTGTCGTTTCGTGGATATCGCTGGCCTTGTCAAAGGCGCCGCGCAGGGTGAAGGTTTGGGCAATAAATTTTTAGCGAATATTCGTGAAGTGGATGCCATCCTTCATATGGTTCGCCTGTTTGACGACGCTGATGTGGTGCATACCATGGGTAGTGTCGACCCCAAGCGTGATGTTGAAGTGATTGAAATGGAGCTGATGCTAGCGGATTTGGATAGCGTCACCCGGCAATTTGATAAAATTTCCAGTAAAGCCAAATCTGGCGATAAGGCGTCAAGAGAGGTGCTGAGTATTCTTGAAATGTTGAAGACTGGCCTTGAAGAGGGGAAGCCTGCCCGAGCACTGGGTATCGAACCAGAAATTTTAAACGAGTATTTCCTCTTAACAGCTAAACCGATTTTCTATGTGGGGAATACCGATGAAAGCCCGGATCCCACAGTCCTTGCTGATTTTGAGGCCTTTACGAAAGCCCGAGGTTCAGAGTCAGTGGTGATCTGCGGCAAGCTGGAAAGCGAAATAGCTGAGTTATCTGGTGAAGACCGTGACATGTTTATGAAAGACTTGGGATTGGAACAGAGTGGTCTGGAGAAAGTGATTGTCGGAGCCTATGCCACGCTCGGCCTCTGCTCGTATTTCACCGGGGGTCCGGAAGAGGTCAGGGCATGGACGATTCCGATAGATGCCAAGGCCCCTCAGGCCGCTGGTGTGATTCATACGGATTTTGAGAAGGGTTTCATTAAAGCGGACATCTACGGGTTCATCGACATTGATCAGCACCGATCAGAAGCAGTCTTACGTGAAAAGGGCCTGATCCGTTCAGAAGGCAAAGAGTATATGATGAAAGACGGCGATGTCTGTCACTTCAAGTTTAACGTCTGAGTCTTTGTCCCTGCCTCGGTCATATCTTAACTATTCTCCCTCACCAATTTTCCTTTTAAAAATAAGGGCTTCTTGACCAATTAGCCCCTTTCAGCTAGGGTCTTGATGGAGGCCAGTTTCTTCATATAGAGTTTTTGCATTCCACGACCCCATACACCCACCCCTCGAAATTTTTCTGGAGGTTTCTATGCGCCCTCTTCGGGTGACAATAATTGACCTTGTGACTAAAGGTCCGACGGATTCGCTCTATGCTCGGATGATGAACCAAAACCTGGCGAGCATCATGCCCCAGGTGGTAGCGGTGTGGTGTGAAGAATTAGGCCACAAGGTCCGCTTCATCTGTTATACCGGTCGCGAAGATTTGTATCAGGAATTAGTCGAGGAAACTGACATTGTCATCATTGGCTCCTTTACTCGTTCAGCCTTAACAGCCTACGCCATTAGCAATCTGTTTCGTTCCCGCGGAGCCGTGACGGTGCTAGGTGGTCCTCATGCAAGAAGTTACCCACAAGATTCTGTTCAATATTTCGACTATGTTCTTGGGTTTACCGATAAGCCGCTGATTCATGACATCCTGGCGGATTGTTCTCCGCATCGACCAGTCGGACAGCATCTTCAAGCCGCAAGACAACCCATGGAATTACCTGGAGTCAAAGAACGCTGGAAGTTCATTGAACCCACGATTGATAAGGCGCCAACGCCTTACTTTAAAATTGTTCCGATGATTGGGAGCATGGGCTGCCCGTATACCTGTGGGTTTTGCGTCGATGCAGAGGTTGATTACCAACCGTTGTCATTTGATCAGATTAGTGAAGATCTAAAATTCTTGCTGACCAAAATGAAGCGTCCGATTGTGGCCTGGCACGATCCGAACTTTGGTGTCCGGTTTAAGGAATACATGGATGCCATTGATACCGCCATTCCACCCAATCGAATTGATTTTATCGCTGAAAGTACGCTCTCTATCTTGACTGAGCCTCACTTGAAACGCATGCAGCAGAATGGATTTCGAGCGATTCTACCTGGCGTGGAGTCATGGTATGACATGGGGGGGAAATCCAAGACTGGACAACAAGTTGGAGAAGAAAAAGTCAAACAAGTTTCTGATCATATTAATATGATCCTTCGGTACATCCCCTATATACAGGTCAATTTTGTGTTGGGATTGGACTCTGAGCAAGGGTCAGAGCCGTTTGAATTGACCAAGAAGTTTTTGGATGCCGCCCCTGGGGCTTTCCCGGCCTTTTCTTTACTCACCGCGTATGGTCAATCTGCTCCGTATAATTTAACCCTTCAGCAAGACGGCCGCGTGCTTCCCGTGCCGTTTCATTTTCTTGATAACAATCATGCGATGAATGTGAAACCGCAAAATTATTCATGGCCTGAATTTTACGATCATGTGATCGATATTTCCGAGCATGCGTTTTCATGGCCGATGATCGCTAAGCGGTTTATGAAAAATCGAGGGATGATCCCCAAATGGTATAATTTTGTGCGTTCGGTTTCTACCGGCGGATTCGGGCGGATTAACTACCACAAGAAAGTCCGACAACAACTTGATATGAAGACAGGGCTCAGGCCATTCCTCGAAGGCGACACGATGGAGCTGCCGTCCTTCTACCGCAGAAAAATACAAAAGAAATTAGGCCCATTATGGGAGATGCTACCTCCGCAATCGATCATGCATGATCATAAGGCCTATATGCATGCTCAACCTCTCTCGACGATCACCCCTCTGCCGCAGCAGGATCCACCGCCAGCCGTGAAGGAAGTGCCAGCGTAAAGTCTTGCTAGTGGGACGCCTGGATGTTCGGGCATGTATTCTTGATTTGAGAAGAGTGACCTTCATTCTCTACAAGCGTCTGTTGAAAAAAGCCGCCAGTAGTGTTCAATGTCTTAGTCAGGCGTGAAAGGTCAGGAGCAAAAAAATACCAAAACTCCTGTCTCCTTTCCCTCTTGTTTTCACGGATCCTCAATTTTTATCCTGCTAACGCCTAACGCCGTTTCATCATTAGCTTGTGACAGCGCCTAGTGAGGCTGAAGTCACCAATTTGGCGTATTTCGCCATGACACCGCTCGCGTAGCGGGGTTGAGGTGGCGTCCATTTTTTGAGGCGCGTCTGAATCTCCTGGTCTGACAGTTCGACGTCTAAGCGGCGATTGGTAATGTCCATTGTGATGATGTCTCCGTTTTGCACGGCGGCAATGGGACCACCCTTTGCGGCTTCTGGTGCGACGTGGCCCGCCATGAGACCATGCGTTGCCCCAGAGAATCTTCCATCGGTTAAGAGTGTGACGGATTCGCCCAAGCCTGCTCCAACGATGGCGCTGGTGACGCCCAACATCTCCCGCATGCCTGGTCCGCCTTGTGGTCCTTCATAGCGAATCACGACGACATCGCCTGCTTTGATGCCTTCTTGTTGCACGGCTTTAAAGGCGTCTTCTTCACACTCGAAGACTTTCGCCGGTCCCTTGTGGATTAATTTTTTTTGGCCTGCGACTTTGACTACACAGCCTTCAGGTGCCAGATTCCCTTTTAAGATCACCAGGCCGCCAGAGGGCTTGATGGGATTTGCCACGGTGTGCAGCACGTTCTGTCCTGCCGTTTCTACGGCTGAGGATGCTTCCTCTTGTAATGTCCGACCAGTGACTGTGATTTGATCTCCTTGAAGATGTCCAGCTTCTAGAAGCCATTTTGCGACTAACGGTGTTCCGCCAGCCTTATAGAGATCCGCTGCCATGTATTGCCCGCCGGGTTTTAAGTCGGCCAATAATGGGACTTTACGATTGATCGTATCGAAGTCATCAATGTTCAAGTCCAGAGAGAGTTCATGGGCAATGGAGAGTAAATGCAACACACCGTTTGTTGAACCGCCAGTTGTGGCGATAGCCGCAATGGCATTCTCCAAAGCTGGCCGTGTGATGATATCTCGAGGGCGCAGATTCTTCTTCAATAGTTTGATCAATAGTTCCCCGCAGGCTTTTGCGACTTCATGCTTTTTGGGGTCGAGTGCGGGAATGCCATTAAAGCCCATGGGCGAGATGCCCAAAAATTCAAAGGCGATCGCCATGGTGTTGGCAGTAAATTGTCCGCCGCAGGCTCCAGCTCCTGGGCAGGCACGTCGTTCTAATTCGGTCAATTCTTCAGTACTCATTTTGCCTCGGGCATGTGCGCCAACGGCCTCAAAGACGTCTTGAATGGAGACGGGTTTTCCATGGAATTCTCCGGGCATGATTGAGCCGCCATAGAGCATCAGCGAGGGAAGATTGAGTCGAGCTAACGCCATGACGCATCCGGGGATGGTTTTGTCACAACCAGAAATCGCGATGACGCCATCAAAGAGGTGTCCCCGGACAGCGAGTTCAATTGAATCAGCTACGACCTCTCGGCTGATGAGTGAGGCTTTCATGCCTTCGGTGCCCATGCTGATACCATCGGAGACCACAATGGTATTAAATTCAATCGGTGTCCCTCCTGCGTCACGGATGCCTTGCTTGATGCTGGCAGCCAGTTCGCGGAGGTGGAAGTTACAGGGTGTGACTTCCGACCAGGTATTCGCCACAGCGATCAATGGTTTGTTGAAGTCGGCATCCACTAACCCGACGGCTCGCAGCATGGCGCGGGCAGGGGCCCGGTCAGGTCCGTCTGTTAAGGTTTTGCTATTATGTTTCAGTGATTCAGTCATGAATGCGCGCTCCTTGAATGATATGTGTGTTGGTGTAGGGAAAATTTTCTGTTGCTAATTGATTTTGTATTATTCTGAGAACCAGAAGACTTTCAATCCTGTGTTTGTGATTCCCGTGAAATTCGAAATCCAGTGGGCATTGCCGTCTTTCTGGATGCCTGCTTCTGCGGGTATCACGACGGCGTTGAGGATCGTGTTCCGTTGTTTGCCAAGCTTCTTTTTACGATTGTTTCAGGCATAAATGTCTCACAACAGTATTAGAGGGGTCAATCTGTCTACGAGGTGGTGGCTCTGTTGGAATTACACTGTCCGTGGGGATGGGGTGACAGAGGAAAAGTAGGTGTGCAAACGACGCTTCCCTGCTTCTCCTGCGGAAGATGGGACGCTGAGTATGAGCCAGTAGGGGTTCGGGAATCGGTAGACGTCGTCATGACGATGCGAATCGATGAACTCTCGCAATTTGGGGTGTTGCCGCCATTTCGGAAGCGGCATGGTATCCATGACACTTTGCTGAAGGTATTGTTCTAAGAGACGGTCTTCTCTAATGGAAATGGTATGTGTGCAGGGTAGCTCACGAATGATAGAAAGCGCGCCTACTTCTTCTAACGCCGTTACGACGGACTCAGCGGTCAGGTAGGGTGGGGGCGAGTGGTCAGCGCAGTGCTCATAAAAGATTTGATGGATTTTTGGAAAAAAGGCTTCGCGCTTGGCGAGCAACAAACAGGCGGTCCCGCGTGACGGGTGAAGTGTCTGAATGATTTGTTTCATGGCCGTGCGCAAATCGTCTTGTTCGAGGCAATACAATGATTGAATGGCCCAGGCGAGATCATAGAGATTCCCGGTGAGAACTTTCTGTGAATGTTCGAGTGTGGTTTGCCACGCATATCGTGGGAGAAACGGTGGTTTGAGTGCTTGTTGGCAGGTCGTCAGACAATACTGAGAGGGATCAATATAGTCATAGTGAATACGAAGGTTTGAGGGCAATTGAGGTTGGAGCATTTTGGGGAAGCGTCCTGTACCACATCCTATATCTACTAGCTGAAAGTCTTCGCGCTCAGTGTGAAACAGTTCTTCCCAATTGATGGCTTCGATGAGTTGGGTGTAGTCAGATTCCACAATACGGAACCAGGCCTCGGGTTGGAGCACCCCTTTTTGGTAATATTGTAGGGAGCGTTGAAGGTTTTGGTTGGGCTGTGGTGACGATGGCATGAATGGAATTCCTCAATATGCGATGAGTCTCGCTTATGGTAGCTTTGTGAAGACTATAGGACAACCCGGAAAAAATGTTGATGTTGGACAACTCTCAAATAGGCCGCCTGAGGATGTTAGCGAGTGCGTGCTGTTTTGTCGTGGGGAGTGTTCTGCTATTTGATCCATGCTCAGCTGCATCACTCGAAGGTTCTCTGTACCTAAAGAATGTTCGTGTGAGCTCCGCGTTGCACGTTGTACAGCAGCCTCAAGTTTTTTTGATGTCGGAGCGGGCCAGTTCGAGCATGATTGGAACGATCATGGCTCTTTTAGCGACATTTGATGAAGCTGGAATTTTGCCCCCTGAAGGCACCGCCCAAGCGAATCAAGTGATTCATGGGTTGATCCAATTGCAATCGACTTTGATGAAATCGACCTCAGCTGAGTTGGCTGCCTATCAAATGGCTGCTGAAGATTCTTGGAGGACGCAACATCAAGGCATGCAGGATAGCGTATTGCAGAAAAAAGAATTGACTCTCAGGGTGTTGGAGGCGTTGATTGTTTATGATCAGGAGCACCAAATGTGGAGCGATCCGAAGATCGGGGCGGCCATGCAGGAATTTAATGTTTCGCAGGCAGATTGGCTGTTCATTGTGAGGCTTTTCCGTAAGGCTGATGCGGTGTTTCGTGACCAAGGGCGTTCCATGCATACGGTCTATCATACATGGCGTATGAAATTCCCAGGTGGTACGTCTTAAGTTTGAGTGATTGCTGCCGGACAATGGATCGGTCGCCCACTTTGTGCTGCCTGATGACAGGCTTCAGCTAATTCCACTGCCCGTAGGCCTTCCTCTCCGGTAATGGGTACTGGTTGGTTTGCTCGAAGTGCTTGAAAGAAATTATTGAGCATCAATACGATTGTGGGAGTGGACGGTATGAACTCCTGAGATATGCGTTGTTCTTTTTCAAATGTTTCTATCATCCCGTTTGTCCAATCGCCTCGAACTCTTCCTTTCTCGCCCGCAATTTCAATATGAGTGATCCGCTGTGATCGCACTCTGGCAATATCCAAATGACAGGTGAGACCTGAAGGCGTGGTGATGGTGATGTCAGTATGGCTCTCTGGTGCGTTGGAAGATAGACGAGTCATGTTCGCGGACACGGTGAGAGGTGTTTTTGGCATCATCATGCACACCCAATCCAATACATGGATACCAAATTCTAAGAGGATGCCATGACTGGGTTCCTGGTCTGCGATCGTCTCGGGTCGTTCTTCCAAATGCATTGTTGCGTTGAGGGATTGCCACGGACCAAGGGTTGTGCTCATTTCTTTAATTTTTTGAATCACTCGTTCGTATCGTAGGGTATGGCCGGTCATAAGGGGGACGCCTGCTTGGTGTGCTGTTTCGACGATGTGCCGGCCGTCCGTAGAATTCAACGTGAGAGGTTTTTCAAGGAGTACAGGTTTTCGAAGCCTGATCGCCTCTAATGCAATTTGAGCATGCAAGGCCGCCGGGGCAACGATTAGCACGGCCTGAATGGCGGGGTCGGCAATTAGGTCACGATAATCTGGGAAGAATTGAATGCCGTGTTCAGCGGCTTGTTGGCGGCCTTTGTCCACGTGTTGCCGACTGATGCCGACGAGTTTGCCACTCGTTTCTTCTTCGACTAGATGTCGAAGATATCGACTGCCGTGTCGTCCAAGTCCGATGAGCCCTACTGTTATCGGTGTGTTCAACGAGCGCTCCTATCAAAAAAATGGCAGTTGAAGAAATCCGCAAGTCTTAACCAGAAGTGAAAATAAGGAGTAAGGAGGGGGAAGAAAAGGTTTCGTACGGTGTAAAGCGTTAGGAGTATAAAAAGACCAAAACTCCTTTCTCCTTTCCCATCTTGCTATGTCTGATACTGAATTTATAATCTTTTCACGCCTCACGCCTCACGCCTCACGCCTCACGCCTCACGCCTCACGCCTCACGCCTCACGCCTCACGCCTCACGCCTCACGCCTCACGCCTCACGCCTCACGCCTCACGCCTCACGCCTCACGC
>JAJDBS010000131.1 GCA_029261235.1 Nitrospirales bacterium | reverse complement strand
AAACAAACTTGCGAGTTATCCCGTCGAAGTCAATCTCGTGGTGGGGGTCCGGTTGCGGCCATTCGAACGAGTGCAGCCTATGGTGGCTCCGTCCCGCCCGCGACTACTTAGACTGGCCGCGGCGAAAGGGCGATTTGAAATTCGGCGGGATCGATACGGCTGAACGACTGTTTTGGTGAAATCCGCTACATCGCTGAAAATTCACCGCCGCGAGTGCGAGCATTTTCTGCGGAAGCGAAAGCTGTATGAGCAAACGGCAGCTGAGTCCGCATAGCGGCCTTGCGGCACCAGCGCAGTTAGCAACTGCAGCGAATGACCGCAAACTGGATCGCTTGCTGAAAACGTTCAAGGTCGGCTTTGGGCCGGAAACGTCGGTCATATCCGCCTACTCATTGAGCAATGCGATCGGCAGCTTCGAGCCCAACCCGGACCTCCTGGCTTTGCACAATGGATGACAGCTTTACCTCCGAAAACGGCCATTGCTTCTACGGGGATTTTTGACCCAACTGAGACATTCGCGGATCCGTAGCAGTCTCTGCCAGCTGCTCTTTCTCGATTAAACCTCGGCGTGCAATAACGCAGTGAAGTACTCTCGTGGCACCCAACCGCCTATGTTAGTCATTACTATCGACCTGATCCGGTTTGAAGGTCTCCATCAACTTCGCGGAGCAGGCCCAGCGCCCGAAGAAGAATTTCTTCGGGGTCTCTGCAATCCTTCGTCGTCATCGCGTCGAGATCGAGGTCAACGAGTGTATTGTGGTTTTCCTGGCGGAAACGCCGTCGCTCGCGGTGGTGGATTTTGTCGGCCTTACTGATGGGTTCAGAATACGCCAAATTTCTTGAAGGCGTCGACCGGGTCCATGCCAGCCATGAGGGCGGCGCGCATCTCGGTTTCCGTATTCGCTTTTGTTTCGGTTGCCGTGACCGCTTCTTCCGCCATGGATCGGGGGATGATGACAATACCGTCAATGTCGGCAAGGACGTAATCCCCGCTGGCAATGCTGACGCCGCCGATACCAATGGGCTCGCCCATGCTTTTCGCGGTCCAGCGCCCGACAATGTCCTTTGGTGTGTTGAAGCAGCAGAAGGTGGGGAACTCGTTTTCGAGTATGAATGAAACGTCCCGGGCACCACCATCGGCAATATAGCCGCGGACACCTTTGTTCTTCAGGACCTCCGACGACAACTCGCCCATCAAGGCGATTTCGTAGGTATTCGGCTGACAGATAAGAACTTTCCCCGGTGGCGCCTTCGACAGCACGGTTGCCCACTGAAGGAGGGTTTCGTTTTCGTCCTGTCCAACTTCGAAATGACCATCAATGGTGAATATCTCACCGGCAAGTTTCTGGCCGGGGATCAGCGAGGTGATACCCGGCGGCAGCACGCAGTTGTCATGTCTCATGGCGCGCAAGGCGTCGTAAACGGCGCTGGCGTAAAGTTGCTCGAGGCGGGTCGTCAAATTGTCCATGGCTATCGTCCTAATCCCGTGAATAGGAAAGGGTATCGTTCGAGATCGATCATATCTCCAATGACGAATTTCCAGCCATGTTCATAGGTATCAGGTTTCCAATCGGGCATGCGGACATCCTTTGTGTTTGTGAGAGCAAGCAACCCGCCGCCGACGATCAGGACACCGGCTCTCATCCGGTGCCGATGTGCGCATAGGCGACGATTTCCACCTTGGCCTTAGCCATCAAGAACGATCTTCCAACCGCGCAGCTACCAAACTGGAGTTTAAGGTATTGATGGCTGATGACCTGCGAAATCTGTGAACGGCCACTATTTGTGCATGAAGCTTTACAATTGAACAATTGCCGGTTCTTCCATCCGCCTCGCCCTGACCGGATTACGGAGCGGGCGACCCAGTTGCGGGCAATCGATTTCCATGACGTCGCCGTCTATGAGCACAACACCATCGGTAAAGCTCAAGGTTGCGGTGCCAAAAACATGCACATGCACCTGCCCCGGCTGGCGGAAGAGCGGATATTTGAAGTGGTGGTGTTCGAGATTCGCTAATGTATGGGTCATGTTCTCTTCACCTGAGACAAAGGGTTTTTCCCAGAGAAGCGTGTCATCTCGATAGATCCGGCTGAAGCCATGTACATCTTTCGGCAAATCACCTACCAGCAATTCGGGCCCAAGGCCGCACACCCGCAGCTTGGAATGGGCCAGCAACAGGTAGTTCTTGCGCTCCATAACATGGTCCGAGAGTTCATTCGCCAACGCATAACCTAGCCGATAAGGCTGTCCGTCTTGGCCGATCAGGTAAATCCCGGCGATCTCCGGCTCTTCGCCCATGTCATCGGCCCAATGTGGGCTTTCCATGATTTGCCCTGACCCCCGCAAAATCGTTCCGTCACCCTTCCAGAACCACTCGGGCTGAACGCCAATTTCGCCCTGCGAGGGTTTGCCGCCCTCCAGCCCCATCTTGAAGATCTTCATGGAATCGGAAAGTTCGGACGCATCGGATGCGAGTTTGGCATGCATTGCGTCCCGGGCGCTGGCGCTGCCCAAATGAGTGAGGCCCGTTCCGGAAACAACCACGTGAGACAGGTCAGGGAGATCGATAGGAGGCAGAAGTCGGCCAGATTCAGTGATAGAGTCGTAGGAAACACTGGATGAGGCACTGTGAGCCTCCACCGCTTCCGCGAGCGTATGGTTCCCTTCGATCGCCGAGGTGGCGAGATCAGTTATCCGCGCGACACCGTTCAGAATACTCAACTGCTCCCGGTCTACCCTCGCGACGGCGCGCGCACCGTCCTCGGTCAAAAATTGAATCAGTCGCATCGTGTTCTCCCAATCATTGGTGTTTTGCCTTGGAGCTACGCCATCACCTCACCCAACTTCGATAGGTAGGCCTCCATGGCACGGCCAACAGCGTCTTCGTTCAAGGTGAAGCCAAGCCCCGGGCTGGACATCACCGGGATCTTCCCGGCCTTTGGGGTAAGGTCCGGGGTTTCGACGATGTCTTCAGCGAGAAGCTGCCACATGATCTGGTTGCCGTCGTCCAGATTGGGAACTCCCGCTGCTGCCTGGATCGAGGCACACGTCGTGATCCCGGTCTCCCAGACGCCATGGATACACACATTGATGTCAAATACCTGGGCAATCGCGGCGACACGCCGGAAACCCAGAATGCCTCCGGTTTCGTGCAGCCCGACCGTCAGGAGGCTGGCGGCCCCGCTGGCACACATTGCGTGTGCTTCCTCGGGAGTGAACACGGATTGATCGGCGGCTAGCGGGACCGGACTCGATTGTTTCAGCGCCTTCAGCGCGGGCACACCGGCGACAGCAGACACGGGCTGTTCAACCATCTCCAGATCGAACTGCGCGAGCTTGTTGATCATCACCTGGGCTTCCATCAGGTTCCAGGCCTCGTTCGGGTCGATCCGAAGCCGCTTGTCGCCGATTGCCTTTCTGACAGCTTCGACATTTGCCATATCTTTATCGTTGGTGTGTCCGGCTTTGAGGTAAATCACTTCAAAGCCGTCTTGCGCCAACTGGCCGGCATGTGCTGCAATCTCTTCCGTAGTGTCTCCCTGGACGAACCCCATGAAGCTCACCGTGTCATGGATCTTCCCGCCCAGCAGGGCATGAACCGGAAGACCCACCGATTTGCCAAGCGCATCCCAAAGGGCCAATTCAACACCTGCAAACGCAATATTGCCTATTCTTGGGTGAGATTGGCTGGCGTAGTGATGTCCGAAATTTTGCGTAAAGAGCTGTTTCATCAAATCGGCGATCTGAGTGATGGGCTGCCCCAGCAGGACCGTTTTAGTGGTTAGTAAGAGCGTATGAATCGCCTCTGGGGACGTCATCGTCGGGGCGGTTTCGCCGTAGCCGACGACACCCGCATCCGTTTCGACCTCAACCAGGATTGTTGTTTGACCAAGATTCTTGCCCATGGCCCAGACATAGGGCGTCTTGAACTTGGAAAAGAGCGGCGTGAGGCGAACATCTCTAATTCTCATGATCTTTTCTTCCAGGTGGTTTATCTTCCTGCCTAGGGTGATCGGGTTACCGCATAGGAGGATGCGTCCAATGTTGTTGGCTTGTCCATGATGAGATCAGCCAGCAGCTCTGCGGACCCGGCAGCCAAGGTCCAACCCAGATGGCCGTGCCCGGTATTGACCCATAGCCCCTTGCTGGATGTCTTGCCGATATAGGGCAGACCGTCGGCGCTCATGGCGCGGAGCCCTGCCCAAGGTTCGCGTTTGCAGCCGTCAAGCGTCTGCTCAAGTCTGGGATAAACGGACTTGGCGACCCTATCGAGTTGCCGAACGATTTTGGGGCTTATGCTGCTGTCAAATCCTGAGAACTCCGCAATTCCGACTACACGCAACTTGCCGTTCAAGGGAACGATACCGACATGCTGGCCCTCGTCGATGACGGGTTGCGAAGGCAGGTCATTGACTGCTGTAGTGTCAAAGGTGAGCGAATACCCTTTTACCGGGCGAACCAAAATCGACGGTGACATCCTCGGAGCCAGTTTGCCGAACCTGGCCCCAAGCGCCAAAATGGTGTTCTTTGCCCGGACATCACCAATCGCGGTTCGCGCACCGATAACCTTGTCGCCGGACATCAGCAATTCATTGGCCTGGCAACCAACATGCACAGTCTGACCAGATGCGATCAGGTCGTCGCGCAGGATGTGACAGTACTTACGGGAGTCCGCCACGACATCTGCCGGAAATCGTACTCCGCCTGCCAGTTGAGAAACCAAACCTTGAAGGTGCGTCTCAGTCTCGGCAATTTCCTGAGGCGTCAGCACCTCCCAATCCAACCCAACCTCACTGAGATGGCGATTTGAGTCGATCTGGGAGTCCAGACTCGATCGATCGCGAAAAATTTTGATAGTGCCGCATCTTTGGGCGTCGAATTGATCCGAGTATCCTTTGTAGTATTCCTCGAAGACGTCCATGGAATAGAGCGCCAAATCGAGAATTCTGCGCAGATGAAGCTCGTGCAGATGAGGCTTCGAGTTCTTCAGGAAACGCAGACCCCATCTTAATAGGGATGGGACAGCCTTTAGCCTGACGCGCACCGCAGGGTCCCGAACCACGAAAGACGTAATAAGCGTTGACAGAACCCCTGGCGTATTCCACGGCGCGGTCTGTGAGGGCACCAGCATCGCGCCGTTTGCATAGTTGGCGCCAAGACCAACGTCTTCATTAGCCTCCACCAGCACGACGGAACAGCCGCGTTTGGCCAAGCGGTGGGCCGTTGTAACGCCACTCAACCCACCGCCTATTATGAGCGCGTCCGCTTTCACGAATTGCCAGCGATATGGGCGTAGGTGACGATTTCGACTTTGGCCTCCGGCACAAGAATTGCGGAAACGACAACCGTTGCCCGATTTGGCAGGACACCGTCGAAGAACTCGGCATAAACCGCATTCATGCCAGGCGCGTCAGCCGCATCGACCAGGTAGATCAGACATTGGGTGACATCGGCCATCGTGCCACCGGCCGCTTCGACCGAGGCCTTGATATTGGTCATTGTCCGCCGGGTCTGTTCCTCGATCGTGCCATCGACGAACGCCCCACTCTCGTCGATCGACAGATGCGCTGTGTAAAGAATTTGGCCTGAAGCGGGTGCAGTGACCGCCCAGTTCAGCGGCGCGGGCGGGGTCGGCAGATTGGATGTTACGGCGGTGGGCATGGACTTCTCCTTGTCAGCTGCGAGAAAGCGCAGGCTTGCTTGCGGAACGCGGTCATCGTTCGGGGTTTTCAGGCTTCTGTTGCGAGGGATTTACTCCGGTAGGTCTGTTCAAACAGCAATTCCGAAACCCGCGAACATATCGTTCCCCGATACTAACCCAGCAGCAGATCGGGCAGCCAAAGAGCGATTTGCGGCATGAACGTCGTCAGCAGCAGCGTCGGCAGCCAGGCAAACACGATAAAGATCAGCGTCGGCCAGATCAGCCTTCGGACCGGCACATCTGTAACTTGCGCCCCGAGATACAAAAGCGGTGCGGTAGGTGGTGTGATGTTCCCCATGCCGAGATTGACCCCCAGGACAGCGGCGAAGTGGATGGGATCCATACCTGCGCCCTGCGCAATCGGCAGCAGGAGCGACGCGCTCAAGATGATGCCGCTGATATCATCCATCAGCATGCCAATCAAAAGCATGACCAGATTGATCATCAGGATGACTACAATCGGGTTCTCTGAAATGGAGAAGATCAGATCCTCTGCCATGCCGGGAATATCTTCGAAGATCAGAAACCGGCTCGCGATCAGAACCGTGAAGATCATGACCATGACCACGCCAATCGTGATTGCCGAGTGCTTCATGCTCTCATAAAACACACTGAGGGTCAGGCCACGGTAGACGAAGAAGCCGACCGGAATGGCATAAATCACGGCAACACCTGCGGCCTCGGTCGGCGTCATGATGCCACCATAGATGCCGCCAAGAATAATCAATGGCATCAGGATCGCCGGGGTCGCGAATGCCGTCTTCTTTGCAAATACGCGGAAAAACCGGTCCGGAACCGCCGTGATCTTGATATTGGTGTCGTTCCGAAGGATCACGAAGTTTACGATGATCAACAACGCCGTCAGGATGAGGCCCGGTATGACCGTGGCAAGGAAGCACTTGAGCACGGAAAGTTGGCCAACCCAGGCATAGAGCAACTGAGCGCCGCTTGGCGGAATGAGCAGGCCCAGAGGGCTTGCACTGATCACCAGCGCACCGGAAATCCCATCGGGATACCGCGCCTTACGCAAATGCGGCATGATGATCGAGCCAATGCAGGTCAAGGTTGCCGCACCGCTGCCAGAGATAGCGCCGAACATCGCGCTGGCCACGACCGAGGCCGCACTCAGCCCACCACGGAGATGGCCGAACAGCAGCTCGGCAATCTCGACAATTGGCTTGGCGATCTTACCCCGCTGCATGATGTCGCCAGCCATGATGAACAGCGGGATAGCCAACAGAATAACCGTGTTCATCTTCCAGTGGCCGGTGGCGAAGAACCCCGAGACATCGTACCCGCCAGTATAGGCCAGGAGAATAAGCACCGCGCCGAAGGCCAGGGACACCGAGACTCCGGCTGCGAGCAGGACGCAGATCAGAATGATGGCGATGAGGATTACCATGTCACGACTTCCTCCTCATCGGGCTCTTCCTGCCGCGCCGTCTGCATGGCCTCGACATATCGATCGGGTCCCACCCGCAGCATCAAATAGATCGCAAGGGCGCTGTAGAACGCCATGAATGCGAAACCGACAAAAATCCCGATGCGAGGAACGATGAACGGTATCTTCAGGGCAATGGTGGTCTTCCAGCGCGGGTAGTCCGCAATCTCATCCGCCAGCATCAGCCATGCCCAGTAGACAAGGACCAGTGTTATTGCGAGCTCGATGACCTGGATTGCAAGTTTGCGCAGCCACTGAAGTTTGCGGTTGTCGGTGAGGGTATCGAGAAGATCGGCGTTTATCTGCTTGTCATAATAGGTGCCAAGCGCGCCGCCCAGGAAGTAGAGCCAGAAACAGATCGGCATGAGCCATTCTTCATAGGCAAAGAGATCGCGCTCAAGAACGTAGCGAAACAGCACAACAAGAAAGAATGTAATCGGCAGTATCGGAAGCGCGACGGCAACCAAGGCCGATTTGACCCGAACCATAAGCCGGACGAACCGGCCTAGCCCGGCAGGCAGCGCATCTTCGAATACGATCATCAGAACTACTCCTGCCGATTAACAGGGGATGCCCGAAGCTCAAGGCATCCCCGGCAATTTGAACCTGATGGTCTGACCCAAACAGATGGCACCCGTCTTTTGGATAAGTCAGCCCATAAGTTGTTGAACTGGCGGGGCGATTTGTCGAAACAGATGGGCACCATCTGTCTCGATCGCACCACTAGTGGAGCGGTGGACTACTTGCCTCTCAATTCGTCGATGATGTCCTGTCCGATCATTTCCCCCAGATCAGGCCATACATTTTTTTGGATGTGAGCGACCATGGCGGCCCGCTCTTCCGGGCTGTATTCGAGGATTTCCCAGCCCGCCTCTTTGAGCTTCGCGATGAATCCATCTGTGCGTTCCCAGGACTGGTTGATCGCGGCGGAGGCAGCTTTCTCCGCGGCGGCTCGAATAACGTCACGCTGTTTCTGGTTTAGCTTCTCCCAGGTCTTTCCGCTGGCATAGAATGATGAAGCTTCGATAGCCGTGTTCACGGGAATAAAGTATTTCCCCACTCCGGCAGTCGCGAAAGTCGAGTACGCCCATTCCGGCGTACAGCAGATCGCCCCATCGATGACCCCTGCCTGAAGTGCCGGCAGCACCTCCGCCCAGTTCATCGTTGTCGTTCGGTATCCAAGACTTTCGGTAGTCTTCTTCGCGACTTCAGAACTCCAGACCCGGATGTTCATGCCCTTGTCGCCAAAACCGGCATAGTCCGTCGGCTTTTTGTTTGCGACAATGCCGACCAACCCTTCGCCGGTATTGGCAAGATAAACCAGCCCCAGATCCTTCATGATTTTTGCAAGAATCTTGTTGAACTTGGAATTCGGATCGCCATAGACCGCCTTCAGTTCATCAAACGTCGTGACCAAGCCCGGAAGGTTCATCATTTCCAGTCGAGGATCTGCCTGGGCATAGATGAACGCCTGGACAAGGTCGATGTTGCCGCGGATGGCATCCTCAACCAGTTCCTCGCCCGAGCCTAGCTGCGATGCACCAAAGTAACTCACTTTCAATCCGACATCTGCGTCCTCGATCTCTTTGATCATGTTCTTCACGATCGCGTCACCGAAGTGATTGGCCGGGTAGGTGCCGGCCAACTTCAGTCTGACGGTGTCGGCAACGGCGGTTGTTACGAGAAGGCCGGCCAATGCCAAGCCCGAGATTGCGCTGAACACGCGTTTGCTGAATCTCATGGATTTCCTCCTTCAGGTGAGAACGTACTTAAGGACGTTCAGAATACTATGTCTACTATAATGGACACAGTATCCAATATAGTGTATTTACGATCAGAAGCAGAGTCAAGGAAGCCCTGCTTCTGGCCATCGATCAGATTTTCGGCTTTGAGGAGTGTGCCTCATTTCTGGAACTGTCCGGGCGAGTATATTTTGGGATTGAACGAACATGGGGGCAGTTGACGTAGACGATGGCTAAGAGCATCCGTGAACGCGGCATCGACCGGGCAATCGACATACTCGATTGCTTGCACAAACACAGACGGCCAATGGTGGTGAATGAACTTGCGGCTGCGATGGGTGCACCGCGTTCGACTATATATCATATGACCAAGATCTTGCTCGATCGCTCCATTTTGGATTCCTATAGCGATGGACGGGTCTTCCTGGGGCGAAAATTGTTTCTCTACGGATCCTCGGTTCCGGAACAATATTCGTTGATCGAGCTTTCCAAACCATTCATCGATGAACTGGCCGAAAGGCTTGGTGAACGGGTCGAACTCAATGGGTTGGTTGATTGGAAGCAGAGCATTCTCTGCGTGGCGCCTGGAAAGCGCTCATATTTCTTCCCATTGAATCAGGGTGCCAGTTATCCTTTGCCCTTGACGTCTTCCGGTCGGTTCTTGATCGATGGGGTGGACGAAGAAACGTTGCGTAATCGAATTCCCGATGAAGACTATTTGCGGCACGGTACGCATATGATGACTCTTGAACGCTTTATGCAGGAGAGCCAGGAGGCGAAGGTGCGTGGCTACAGTGTCGCGTCAGATCTGCTTGAAACCCATCTGTCCTCAATATCAATGCCGATAACTGATGCCAATGGAGTGGTATTGGCAACGATTGGCGTGGCATTTCCTACGGGTGAACTGGAACCAAGCGAGGAACGTTTTGTCGGGGCACTAGAGCAAACAGTCGCCCAAGTGAGACAGAAGGTATTGATAGCAAGTTGACCATTGGTTTCAGGCTCACCACTCAACGAGGCTATACGCGAACACAGCTGTGGTGGCAACAAATGCCAGCAAGACTTCAACTGGCGATATTATCAAACTCCAATGAAGCGCACTACCTACTTCGAAGCGCTATCTACCACATCCTAGTGAAGTCCGAAACTGGCAGATATTGTTGATAAAGTCCTTTTCTAAGGTTGATCCAGAAATTTCAGCTTCGTAGCCGGACGTTACGAAAATTTGGCTGGGGGGACAGTCGATTTCCGATGATTTCCATGTACGGCTGAGAACGCCGGAGCAATAATCCACCATTGAAGCGGCCGGATTGTCCGGCTGTCGGCCGGAGTAAAACTCCACCAGTGGTAGTCTTTCTGCCTTTTGGCAGAGGGCGGGGATGAAGGGCGTGGAACTTTATGCACGAGTGAGGCGAGCGGTTTTGGTTGACAGGATGAGCCGCCGGGAAGCGGCGCGTTTGTTCGGGATCGACCGGCGTACTGTGGACAAGACGCTGACGTTCTCGGTGCCGCCAGGCTATCGGCGCAGCAAACCGGTTCGGCGCCCCAAGCTTGATGCGTTCACCGGTGTCATCGACCAGATCCTTGAGAGCGACATCAGGGTTCCCAGGAAGCAGCGCCATACCTCGAAGCGGATCTTCGAGCGGTTGCGCGACGAGTATGGTTTTACCGGCGGCATCACGATCGTGAAGGACTATGTCTTTGCCGCCCGTCAGCGCAGTGCCGAGATGTTCGTGCCGCTGTCGCATCCGCCGGGCCACGCCCAGGTGGACTTTGGCGAAGCGCTTGGTGTGATCGGGGGTGTTGAACGCAAGATCCATTTCCTGGCGATGGACTTGCCCCAGTCGGATGGATGTTTTGTGAAGGCCTATCCGGGCGAGACGACGGAGGCCTTCTGCGACGGCCATGTCTCGGCGTTCTCTTTCTTCGGCGGTGTTCCCCAATCGATACTGTATGACAATACCAGGATCGCGGTTGCCCGCATTCTGGGCGATGGCCGGCGCAAACGGACAAGAGTGTTCAGCGAACTTGTCTCCCATTACCTGTTCGAGGATCGGTTCGGCCGTCCGGGCAAGGGTAACGACAAGGGTAAGGTTGAGGGGCTGGTCGGCTATGCACGGCGCAACTTCATGGTGCCGCTGCCCCGGTTCGCCGACTTTGACGCTCTCAATGCCTGGCTGGAGGGTCGATGCCGGCAACGGATGGGCGACAGGCTTCGCCGCCACACAGACACGATCGGCGAACGGCTGAGGTGGGATATCGCCGCCTTCCTGGAGTTACCATCTGTCGCCTATGATGCTTGCGACAAGCGCTGTGCCCGGGTGAGTTCGCTGTCGCTGGTGCGCTACCGCGGCAATGACTATTCCGTGCCGACCGCCTATGGCCACCGTGAGGTGGTGCTGCGTGCTTACGTCCATGACGTCGTCATCTCGTGCGGGGCCGAGATCATTGCCCGGCACCGGCGCTCATGGGAGAAGGAAGACTTCGTCTTCGATCCGCTGCATTATCTGGCGCTGATCGAACGCAAGACCAATGCCCTGGACCAGGCAGCCCCGCTGACCGGCTGGGAACTGCCGCAAGCCTTCACCACGCTGCGCCGCCTGCTTGAGGCGCGCATGGGCAAAAACGGCAAACGCGAGTTCGTGCAGATACTGCGGTTGATGGAGACGTTCCCGCTCGATGATGTGGAGGCCGGGATAAACAGCGCCCTGGAGCGCGGCACCATCGGCTTCGATGCGGTAAAGCATCTGGTGCTGTGCCGGATCGAACGGCGCCCGCCACGCCTTGACCTGACCGTCTATCCCTATCTGCCCAAGGCCCATGTGGCGGCCACACGCCCAGGGGCCTACATGAGTCTGCTGTCGGGATCGGACAGATGAGCGATACGCCTCAACTGCTGCTCGCCCATCACCTGAAGGCCCTGAAGCTGCCGACGTTCCTGCGCGAGTATGACAAGGTCGCCAGGCAATGTGCCGCCGAGGGGGTCGACCATTCCCGCTATCTTCTGCGCCTGGCCGAACTGGAACTGATCGACCGGGAACGGCGCATGGTCGAGCGGCGGATTAAGGCGGCAAAGTTCCCTGCCGTCAAAAGCCTCGACAGCTTCGAGTTCAAGGCGATCGCGACCCTCAACAAGATGCTGGTCCTGGAACTGGCGCGGTGTGACTACATCGACGCACAAGAAAACATCATTGCCGTCGGCAACTCGGGAACAGGCAAGACACACATCGCCCTGGGGCTCGGACTGGCCGCTTGCCAGAAAGGCCTGACAGTCGGCTTCATCACGGCATCCGCCCTGGTTCATGAGCTGCTCGAGGCCCATGATGAGAAGCGCCTCCTGCGCCTGCAAAAGCAGCTGGCCAAATACAAGCTCCTGATCATCGACGAACTGGGTTACGTGCCCCTGTCGCCAACCGGCGCCGAACTGCTCTTCGAGGTCTTCTCCCAGCGCTACGAGCGCGGCGCGACCATCGTCACATCAAACCTGCCGTTCGATGAATGGACCGGCATCTTCGGTTCCGAACGCCTCACCGGAGCACTGCTCGACCGGCTCACCCATCATGTCCACATCCTGGAGATGAACGGCGAAAGCTTCCGGCTCAAACACAGCCGCAAGCGCACCACGAAATAATCTTGAATCGCTGAACACCCCAGCTTGCCCACAGCCCCCGCACAGCGTCGTCAGCCATCTGGGGCACGCCACAGTGCGGGGTCTATGGACAACCTTCCGCAACGCTCACGTGGTGTAGTTTTACTCCGGCCAAGTGGTGTAATTTTAGTCCGGCGTTGACA
>JAJDBS010000014.1 GCA_029261235.1 Nitrospirales bacterium | reverse complement strand
AATACGAGTTTCGTGGCTCGGGTGAGTCGACATAAATTCTGACGGTTGTTTGCCTTGACTCATTTGTCCCATTCGTTCCCATAACTTTGGGGCTTCGGTCGGATCAAAGCAGGCGCGAGCCACAAACAGGAGCCCCATATAATCAGCTTCCGATTCATGGTCTCGTGAAAAGGGAAGAAGTACGCCATATTGGGCGCCTACTCCTAAGGCGCCCATAACCGCTCTTTGGGTTTGGAAATCCATATCTCCCAAAGCCACGCTTGCCGCCATGGAGCCGATTCGAACCAATTTCTGATAAGCCATACGTTCTGCCCCATGACGAGCGATGGCATGGGCTATTTCATGACCCATGACCACGGCGAGGCCGTCAGTATTTTCTGCAACCGCAAATAAACCCGTATAGACAGCCGTTTTTCCTCCTGGTAAAGCAAAGGCATTCGCTTGTTCTGATTGGATCACATTAAATTCCCAGTTGAAGCCAGGGTCTACGTCAGCGGCTGCTCTGGCGAGTTTGGTGCCAATATTCTTGATGAGATTGACGGCGTCCCCTTGCTGCATGACCTGGGATTGACTGAGAATTTCTTGATAGGATTGCAAGCCTAACGACATTTCCTGTTCTCGGGTCATATCAACCAATTGTGAACGGCCGGTGATGGGTACGGTTTCTTGATTGGAGGCGTAGTAGTACAAACCGTAGATGGCGAACAGGACGATCGGAACTAGCCGGACTTTCCAGCTCATGCGGCGACGTGGCTGACCGCCCATTCCTCTGTTTCGTCCAAATGAACCTAGTCGCATACCATCATGCCTTTCACGAGTGTTGGGAGTGCTTGGGACGAAAGAGGCTGTTCATTAACCAAAAAATCTTTTCGCCGCGATTCCAAGTAAATCATCGGCAATAGATCCATCTCCATCAAAGTCTAGAAGGGATGCTAACGCTCCTAATCCAGATGGTTGTGCCTGGGCTTGGGTGCCTTGCATGGTAGAAGCAGCGGCTTTTTGACTTAATGCACCCATGGCCACGGATGCCACCATTGGCAACATTTTTTTAAGAATGTCGGTGCCGACACCGGTGTTCGCTGAGGCACGAGTCGCTATATTTCGGCTCACATCCTTACTACCAAAGAGATGTCCGAGAATGCTATTTCCATCAGTAATGGTGTCTGAATTTCCTAACATTTCAGGATGATCGACATATTTTTGATGGCTCCCTTTCCCGAGTGCGCCTAGCAGTGAACCTAAACCATCGTTGGATGAGGCGTTGTTGCCCATGGCTCTCGCGACAACTGGCAGCAATTGGCCAAGGGCACTTTGTGTTTGTGATTCACCGAGACCCAATGATTTTGACATCTGTTGGACCACAGCTCCGCCACCGGCGTTAAGAATGGTTTCTACGAGATTCATGAGAGAAGCTCCTTCCGAATAAATAAATGAAGAGATAAAATTTTGCGATAGAGAGGATGAAAGAGGGAGGGAAAGCTTACTGCAAGAAGAAAAAAAGTGCTATACGTGATTACCCGAAGTGAGTCAGGTCGTTCAAGCTGGCATCATTACGTGGCAAGTCAAACAGGAGTCGAGTCTCTAAGAATGGAAAAGAAAATCGGAAGGGGGTCCAGACCAGAGAAAGCTTTTCGGAATGACTTTCCGAAAAACTTTCACCGTCTGGAAAAAAGAAGAAGAGTACTTCTAGTTATTATCCAAGTGGAATGCGGATTTTTTGGCCGGGATAAATTAAGTTGGCGTCTTTAATCACTTCCCGGTTCGCCTCAAAAATTTTGGGATAGGCCATCGCGTCTCCTAGGAATTGTTTAGCAATTTTCGAAAGGCTGTCGCCGGATTGGATGACATAATATTCCACTTTTGTCGTTTGTTCTGGGGCCTGTATCTTCGACGCCGTGACATCACCGACTCCCTCAACATTCCCAGCTAAGAGCACAGCTTTTTCCATCATTTCAGCACTTGCGGCGTTTCCTGAGAGGCTCACTTGACCGTCTTTGAATTCAACGTTGAGATCTTTTACGCCTGGATTGCGTGATTCAATGTGCTCTTTAATTTTCTGTGCAGGATCATCATCGCCACCAAAAACTTTTTCTCCTATGCTCTTCACAAAATCAAATAATCCCATGGCAAACCTCCTGTTATCATTTTTAAAATAAGAGGGAATGAATAATGGTCCAACCATATCTAGTCTGTTCTCTTTAGTAAAGTCTTCAGGGATAGTTCTCCTTGATTAATACATGAGGGTGAAGTAAGAACATGAAAGAACTTGAGAAATACCGTCAAACATGCTTGTATAAATAGACGCCAGAGATCAGGCGTATCTTGAAAAAAGTTTTAAGATTCAATAAGAGAGCGTGGGCTCCCGTTCGAAAAACCCCTCTAGATCACGTAGCGCAATATTTATAAAGTATGTAAAGGGGAAACAATGAATTCAGGGCTAACAGATAAATCACAGCCGAGATATAGCGGAACGCAAGTGATGCTTTTTGTGGGACTGGCTGTCTTGGCCTCGGCCTTAGTGACAGCATGGTGGGTCAATCAGTATCTGTATGCTGCAACCTTTGAACCGACTCATTTGACTGAGATGGAGCAACGGTCGTTAGATCAGAAAATGGCTCAATTGGGACAAGGTGATGATTCGAGTACTCCAACTTCAAATCCCAAGGCTTTTTCCTCAGATAGTCCTCTTGAACCAGGAGCTTATTCTGAGGAAGGAGCTTCTAGACAAATTAACCTGACCGAGAGAGAAGTCAATTCGCTGATCGCAAAAGATGCGGATATGGCAAAGCATGTCGCTATCGATTTGGCTAAGAATCTTGTGAGTGTCAAATTGGTGGTGCCTGTGGATGAAGAGATGCCCATCGTGGGTGGAAAAACGTTGAAGCTGAATTTTGGCGTTGAACTGAGCTATGCCGATGGCAAGCCAGTGGTCGCTATGCAAGGGATCAGCTTAGGCGGCGTCCCGCTTCCAAGCGCATGGTGGGGGGATATCAAACATATCAATTTGGTAGAAGAGTTCGGTGGGCCTGGAGGATTTTGGGATCAATTTGCCAAAGGTGTCGAAGATCTCAATATTCAGGATGGCCAACTTCGGATCACGTTAAAAGAATAAGTCACTTTGTTTTGAGATTAAGCGTATTGAGAAACCAGGAGCGTATGCAGGCTCATGTTGTCTATCGCCGTGGTCATGAACGAAGGCAAGTAGGGGATAAGGGCCTGAGGTTCATGCGGTATAACCCGAGCTCACCATGGTGAGCCGGGTTGTTGCATGAGAATGGGTGAGTTACCCCACCAGTTCGGCGATGGGTTCTTCTATTGTCCGATTGACTTTCTTTTTCGCTTTGGTCCTTCTTTTCGGTGCTGGAGAAGCTGATTCTACAGTTGCTTGAATCTCCTGTACGGGCATCGGTGCATCAGGCATGGCTAGAGTGTCTTCTGCTTGTTGCAGTTCTTTAAGACGTGAATGATGTTGATCCAGTTCCCATGCCACACATTTGGTGAGCCAAGCAATTTTTTCACGTAATTGATCCATGGCATGTTGATGATGCTCCACTTCGTTTTTTCGAGCTACACTAATGTACTGGATATCCACGTATGGCATTTCGTTCTCCTCCTGTGAAATTATCACTCATCGATTCGGGTGAATACTTCATTCTGTTGTGTGATCTATCCTTAACCTTAGCAAAAGCATTGCCAAAGACAGTGAGAGTGAAATCTATGAGCATAAGTGTTTGATCTTGTTCAGAATTGCTAGCGAGCTTGAGCCCCCGAAGGGAAATGAAGCACTACAAGCCGTACAGAAAACGTTAACTTTGCTAACAAGGCCGACCACGGCATCAGGGCAAGTAAGAAGATTCAAACGTATTGCAACATATCTGCAGTTGTCCGCATAAAAAGAAGACAATTTTCTCGACACTGAGAAAGAGGTGAAGTTTCGATAGCCCATGCTAGATGTATGTGTTGGGCATGTTGTCTGAAGATATTGTGCTGTGTTCCTTCTTGTCGGTAAGTATTCATGCTTTTTTTTTAGGCGTTTTGCTATAGAAAGGTGTATTTATTCCGAAAGGATACCGTACTCCGGAGGTGATGGATATTGTTCGACAATGGTGAAGAATTTTTTAATAGATAGGAATGTGATGATGCCAAAAGTCCGAACGCGCCTTCAATTTCGAAATCAGTTGTTGAATCTCATGTGTCACAAAGACCATTGGGCTTGGCCACAATTTGTTGGGCCGTCGGTTTCCAAGGCACAACTCAAAATTCATTATCAGCAGGAATATGCCGTGTATGTTCGAGATTTCCCAGTGTATCTTGCACGTATACATGGGAAGAACCCACCTTTATCAGTGCGTAAGATGTTGGCGGAAAATATCTTTGAAGAAGATACGGGGAAATTATCATTGGGATTTTCACATCCCGGACTCTTTATCACCATGATGCAGGGCTTAGGATTTTATGGAAGGGAGTTTGACCAAATCACGCTCCTCCCTGCGACTCAACGATATCGCAAGTGGTTGGATCGGATATCTGATCACAAGGATTGGGTTGTTGGTGCTGCGGTGATGACGATTTTTGTGGAAGGGAGTCTGCACGATCGTGCCGAGATGAACCGTCCAGCTCGTCCCAAAACGCCGAGACAAATTTCAGCGAAGATAAATAGCCATCCGCTCGTGACCTATCATGGAGTGAACCCAGAAGCCATGGATCTGATTCGGGCACATCAAATGGTTGAGGGTGGGCATCGGCACGATGCGTATGCCATGGTCGTGAATCACGCGAAGACCCGTGAGCAGCAAGACCACATTCTTGACGTGGTACAAAAAACGCTGGATCTATGGCAACGCTATCGTGATGGCGTGGCACGCGCATGTGGGTTACACCCTCTCTAAGTACAGCATCACCATTTATGGTGAATGGTATGTGACCTCCAAGGTTTCCATTCTCCTGCTTGAAATAGAATGACTTGTCTCTAGTTCTTCCCACTTGGTATTATCAAATCAATCCCCCCTCTTTCTCTCTACACCCTCTGACAGCTTCTCATGATGGTCTCGGATCTTCGAGCCGAGGCTTGTCCATTCCTCTGGATGGTGGGATGGAAAGCTTGAGAACGTCACATTGCGTCTGAAGCATTGGCGCTTTTGATTGATGAGGAGGGCTTTTTCATTCAACGTGTAAAGGAGATTGGTATGGTGAAGGTTGTTGTTGTCGTGCTTTGGATCGGTATGGTGGGAATGACCTCTATTGGATGGGCTCAGTCCGAGAGCGGAGCAGTAGGCTCAGAGACATCACCTGTACCAGGTGCATGGTTTCAGGCTGGTTCGGATCGTGTGGTGCATGCCGCACCGCAAGATTGGCCGATTCGTTTTCGGGGGTGGATCGATGGAGGTTACACCTACAACACCGATACCCCATCAAGTGATTTTAATGGGCCGTATAACGCGGTTGATCGAGATGTGGCTCAATTGAATCAGCTGTATCTGATTGCAGAACGAACTCTGCCATTAGGGGATGGTGAGTGGGGATTAGGCGGTCGAGTTGACCTGCTCTGGGGATACGACTATTTCCTCACACAAAGTACCGGCTTTGAGCGGGATTCTGATGGATCCCCCGGATGGAATTCGAATCGCTATGGTTTAGCACTGCCTCAGATGTATGCGGAATTGGGTTCACAGGATCTGTCACTCAAATTAGGACATTTTTATACGATTGTGGGCTATGAAGGCGTACCAGCTATCAGTAATTTCTTTTATTCCAAATCGTACTCCTATCAATTTGCGGGTCCATTTACTCATTGGGGTGGATTGATGAGTTGGCGCCCCTCCTCTCAATGGCACTTGCAAGGTGGTGTGCATCGAGGTTGGGATACATTGGATAGAAAAACAAAGAACAAAGCAGGAGTTATTGTGAGTGCTGATTATACATCAGATTCCAAGCGCTGGAGCCTAGGCGGTGCGTTGACGACTGGTGATGAACCCAGTGCCAGGCCGAATGATGTCAATACGCGAACGCGCTATAGTGTGATCGCAAAACTACGACCATTCGAACGAATCGAGTATGTGTTCCATCACCATTATGCGTTTCAAAAAGATGGAAAGGTCTCGGGTGGGACGTCAAAATGGTATGGCATTGATCAGTATCTCTATTACATCATTTGTGAGCATGTGAAAGCTGGACTGCGTTTTGAGTGGTTTCGAGATGATGATGGAACACGCGTATCTGGATCGTCGGATCGTGGTAACCCCAATCGTGGCTCATTTAAGGGAAGTTTTTATTCTTTTTCTGCAGGGCTCAACTATCGACCGCATCCAAATGTGGTGCTTCGACCAGAAGTGCGTCGTGATTGGTTCAACGGCAATCGTCGACCCTTCGATGATGGCAAAGAAAAAAATCAATGGCTTGCCGCCATCAATGCTCAGGTCCAGTTTTAGGTTCTGAATCATGGGAGTCAATGGTTAAGGGATCGTGTGTCCTTATCTGATTTCATCGACTCTTTTTGTCTGTTCGGCTAGCCTGTTGAGAGTCAGGTATGGTAGGTGTTTGCTACTATGCCTGACCTCTCGATTCTCTTAATCATCCCGCCCTTAACGCAACTCAACACGCCATACCCTTCAACCGCCTATTTGACCGGATTTTTACGGTCACATGGGTATCGCACGCATCAGGCTGATGTGGGCATTGAAATGGTGTTGGCCTTGTTCTCGCGAGCCGGACTGCATCGTGTCTTTGATGTGCTTCGTGACAAGCCGATTGATGACTTGCCGGGAGAGGCTCGCCAAATGTTGAGTTTGGCGCGAGCGTATGAAGAAACAATTGACCCAGTTATTCGATTTTTGCAAGGCCAGGATCCGACGTTAGCCTCTCGTATTTGTCAGGGTACGTTTCTTCCGCAAGGCCCACGATTTTCAACAGATGACCCACGTGATCAGGTCGCGGATTCGCCTGGGAATCAAACCGACCAAGCCAAACATTTAGCGACATTATATTTGGAAGACCTGGCTGATCTCGTGCAAGCGACGATCACGCCTCACTTTGCGTTGAGTCGTTATGCTGAATCGATTGCCACGCAGGCGACTTCTTATGATGGCCTTGCCGAGGTTTTGGCCCAACCCATGAGTCTGACTGACGAATGGATGGTTGAAGCCATGTGGCGATATGTTGAACAACATCAACCTTCTGTGGTGGCTTTCTCGGTACCGTTTCCAGGAAATGTGTATGGTGCCCTTCGGATGGGGCAACAGTTACGCCATAGGCGGCGAGATATCAAAGTGGTGTTTGGGGGAGGATATGCCAATACGGAATTGCGACGTTTACGAGACCCGCGCGTTTTTGAAGTGCTCGACTACGTCACGATCGATGACGGGGAGCGACCCTTTCTCTGTTTGCTGGAATTTCTAGAAGGGAAACGAGTCCAGGCGGATTTGTGTCGAACGTTTCTCCGATTAGGCCAAGCCGTCGTTTGGTGCAATGGGGCAAAAGAATCGGATCTACCACAAACTGAAGTTGGCACGCCAACATACGATGGATTGAATCTCAATCAGTACATCTCAATCTTAGATACGTTGAATCCTATGCATCGTCTGTGGTCTGACGGACATTGGAACAAGTTAACCGTCGCTCATGGCTGTTATTGGAAGCAATGTACATTCTGCGATGTGGGGCTGGATTACATCGGCCGCTATGAAGTGTCTCCTGGGCATGTGTTGGTGGATCGTATTGAAACCCTCATTGCTGAAACGGGGAAGCGTGGATTTCATTTCGTCGATGAGGCAGCGCCACCTGCGGGCTTAAAGTATTTGGCCCTGGCCCTTTTAGAGCGAGGTGTCACGATTTCTTGGTGGGGGAATGTTCGTTTCGAGCCAGCATTCACACCTGATCTGTGTCGTTTGCTAGCAGCGTCAGGCTGCATAGCATTGAGTGCAGGGCTTGAAGCAGCCTGTGATCGATTGTTGGAGCTCGTCAAAAAAGGCATCACGGTCGATCAGACCGTTCGGGTTGTACAGGCATGCCGGGATGCGGGGATCCTCGTACATGCCTATCTGATGTATGGTTTGCCCAGTGAGACACTCAGAGAGACCATAGAGAGTCTCGAACGAATTCGACAGTTATTTGCTCATGGCTTAATTCAATCGGCGTTTTGGCATCGCTTTACCACGACGGCACATAGCCCGATGGGCTTGAATCCCGAAGCCTATGGGCTTCAGCTCGTGGGGCCTAGCTTTAAAGGGTTCGCTGAAAATGATCTGGCCCATGAAGACATGCAGTCGTCAGTACCTTCTTGGGTGGGGGATGGCCTCCGTGCGGCTCTGTGGAATTATAAGGAAGGCTTGCAGCTTCAACGAGATGTGCGGGAGTGGTTCCCTGAACAGACCCCGAAGCCCAAAGTGCCTCGAACGTGGGTGAAACAGATATTAGAAACTGCTGCGGAAGAAGACACATCACGAATGGAACGGAAATTTGTCTGGATCGGAGGACAACCGGATGTGGACCGAGGCAAAGGAGAACAGTATCGAATCATGTTGCCGAACCGCACCATGGACCAAGAAGTCCGACTCAAGCGGGGTGAGGCCGAATGGTTATTGAATCTCATTAGCCGTGCCATGCCGGTTGATCAGCCTGGGGGACATCGTTACCCGATTTTCAAAGAAGTCCGAGCAGGGTTTCCCTTTGGCGGTCCCAAAGGATTCGACAAATGGTGGCAATCGGTCTCCGCTCAAAAGGCCAGGGCCGTTGGACTTCTTTTAGTATAAATTCCCCTCGCCCCTTTGGGGAGAGGGCAGGGTGAGGCGTCAGATGCAAATTTGTATAAGAATGAATCGGATTGGCCAGGAGTTGTGATCTTTAGTTTTGTTTAGATGACAAGGTAGAGCCAGATCCCTAATTGAGTTGGAAGATGTATTTCACCTTGTTAACAGTAAGGAGTTCTCATGACCACATCGCAATATCCACGGAGTCTTAAAGAAGAAGTCAACGGACTTTGTTTTCTTGGGCGATTGATCGACAAGGTCAAAATGCGGAATGCCGGAAAGATTCAAGATTACAATTATTTGACGGTTGGGTTCGATAAATACCTGCTGGATAAATTAGAAATTCAAGCAGAAGATTTTGAGAAACACGTGCTCGAGGGAGGAAGTGAGGAGGACGTCTCTACTTGGGTGAAGGCCAACGGTAAGGCGCTTACCGAAGAAGAAAAATATGAATGGAATAACATGGTCCTGACATTTGGGCCCAAGGCTCCAATGGCGCAACAAGCCTTCGATAGAAATAAAGCCGCACTGGCCGAAAAACGTGGGGTCTCGGTAGAAGACCTTTCACACATCACGACCTGGTTCGGTTTCATAGAACACGACGAAGACCGGATGTAATAATATTAACGACTTCAACAATCTTTCAATATCGGCAGAGGCTTTTTTTAGGAAGAGTCTCTGCCAATCCTCCCCTTGGAATCTCCCTTTCTCTTATTCAAGCCATGTGCTAAACAATATCTGATCAATGAAACTTCAATTACGCTTTGCTGCGATTGGATTTTTCGAATGAACATGAAAGTCTTTCTTTCCCACAGCACGAAAGATAAAGAGTTTGTGCAGAAACTTGCGCAGCAATTGCAAGCTGTTGGTATTGAACCATGGCTGTGTGAAGTGGATGTGTCGTTGGGAGATGACTTTGTTGAGGCGATTGAACGGGGACTGCGGGAGGCTGATGTCACGGTGCTGATATGGTCTCCCGATGCTGCGGCTTCTCCTTGGACAGGAAAAGAATGGCGTTCGGTCTTGGCTCGAGAGGTAAAAGAATCTCGGACGAGGCTTGGTCTCCTTCTTCTACGCGAGGCAACCATTCCGGAATTGCTTCGAACCAAACATCACATTGATGCTCGTACGAATCCTCAACAATCTATCCAAGATGTCGTCAAATGGCTGCTCCAACTACGGGACATGCGTCAATTTGAGACCATGGGAGCGGCAAGTTTCATTGTTGGCTATGAGCCGACCGATTTCGTGGGACGCACGAAATATCTGGAACATTTGAATACGGTCCTTGTGGAAGAAAAAGGAAAGTTTCTGCTGTGGGGTGGGCCGGGAAGTGGTAAATCGACGATTGCACTTAAGTTTGCTTGGAGAGCGCAGGGCGCCTTCGATGCGGTGGTTTTTCAGCACTGCGGAGAACGACCGGTAGAAGAAATTTCCAGCGAATTAGCTGAACGTCTCGGCCTTGACCTTGGCCAACTGCCGACAGAAAAAAAAATCACGGAAATCAAAGAATGGTTGTGCCAACGGAGAACCCTGTTGGTGTTGGATGATATCTGGAATTCCGACATCAACGCGCTTATCCCAGGGCCCTCGCACTCGGTGGCGTCCTTGTCTATTCTCTGCACATCGCGGCAGCGAGCATTTCCCTGGATCAAGCGTCCTCGGACCATGGAAGTGAAGGCATTTTCCGAAGTTGAAGCCAAGTCTCTATTTCAAATGTGGCTAGGAGAAGAGACGGTCGATTCATTTCAACAGGAATTGGAGGAATTGGCGCAGCGTGTGGAGCGGCTGCCCATTGCGGTGGCAGTTGCGGCGGAGATGTTATCCAGGAAATTTGGACCTATGGGTGTAGAGGCCAAGGGTCTTGAGATGGAACTACTCAAGAATGAAATACATGATGTGCCTAGTTTGTTTCAGAAGGCCATCAATAGTCAGGATGAACAAGAGCAGAGTTTATTGCAAGCCATGGCGATATGTCATCCCGAAGGGTGTTGGCTTGTGTTAGCAGCAGACATCGCTGTTTTGAGTCCAACCGAATGTGGTCAGGTACGTGACCAACTCATTCAGTCATCGCTGTTGCAGATCGTTGACCAAAATCGGCAGCAGTTCAGGTTGCATGCTTTGTTACGGGAGCAGATCAGAAGATCGCTATCGATTCAAGAACTGAACTGGAAAAGGGTCGCGATTCTGAAAGAAATGTTTTCAAATTGGGAAACTCAGTGGAAGAAATGCAAGGAATGTTTTCTGGAAATTATTCCTGCCTTAGAGTTTCTTCTTGAGGAGGGGCAGAAGGATTCAATGGCAAGGCTGGCGAATCAGGGTTTCCTAAGTGCCTATAGAGTGGGGGAGTGGCTGCTGGCGTTGCGTATTCTGGAAATAGAAGAACACATGTGGCAAGGAATCGGTGGAGAGGATTCTAAGTTGAACATCCAGCGAAGCTATGTTAACCAGGCGGGGATCCTCCAGGCCTGGGGCCAGCTGGAGGCGGCGATGGCGTTGCTTAAAAAACAAGAAGTCTTGTGTGCGGAGTTGGGCAACAAGGATAGCCTCCAGCGGAGTTATGGCAACCAGGCGGTGATTCTGAAGACCTGGGGCCAGCCGGAGGCGGCGATGGCGTTGCTTAAAAAACAAGAAGCCTTGTGTGCGGAGTTGGGCAACAAGAATAGCCTTCAGACCAGTTTTGGCAGCCAGGCGGTGATTCTGAAGGCCTGGGGCCAGCTGGAGGCGGCGATGGCGTTGCTTAAAAAACAAGAAGCCTTGTGCGAGGAGTTGGGCAACAAGAATAGCCTCCAGAGGAGTTATGGCGACCAAGCGCTGATCCTGTGGGCCTGGGGCCAGCTGGAGGCGGCGATGGTGTTGCTTAAAAAACAAGAAGCCTTGTGTGAGGAGTTGGGCAACAAGAATAGCCTTCAAGGAAGCTATAGCACCCAGGCGGGGATCTTCCGGGCCTGGGGCCAGCTGGAGGCGGCGATGGCGTTGCTTAAAAAACAAGAAGCCTTGTGTGAGGAGTTGGGCAACAAGGATAGCCTTCAGACCAGTTTTGGCACCCAGGCGGGGATCTTCCGGGCCTGGGGCCAGCTGGAGGTGGCGATGGCGTTGCTTAAAAAACAAGAAGCCTTGTGCGAGGAGTTGGGCAACAAAAGTTCTTTGGGATATTGCTATTGGCAATGGGGTCTGCTTGCAAAAAAAATGGATGATGTGGGTGAGGCAAAGGAAAAGGTTGAAGCAGCCCTGGCCCTCTTCACAGACCTCATGATGCCTCGAGAACGGGATGCTTTGAAAAAAGAGTTAGAATATTTGTCAGGTGAATCTTAGAATGGGCGTCGTTGCGGTTCCGCAGAGGGCTAGCCATAGGAATGGTGGCTGGGGGTTGGGTCTTCTTGTCGATAGGCCTTTTTGATTTGGCTGAAGTGAGGTCTTCTTTTTCATGATATAGTCATTTCAAATAATTTCTAGAACCTTCTTTGTCGGCGCTTCCCTTTCTTGTTGCTTGCCGACGCCTGCTGTTCGGCCCTCTTGGTGGACGCTCTTATGTCTCAGCGGGCCTTGTCTGAGTGCAACGAGTTGGCCCGCTCCTGACTTGTGTCCACCTCTTATAAAAAAGCCGAACTGGGCGTCAATGATTTTGGGGACTTTTGCCGAAACAAAAGGGCCTCGGCTGTTGGGCCGAAACCCGGCAAGGCCCAAGAAGACTAAGAATGTTCGCAAAGAGTATAAAAATGGAAGTTAACTGGATCGACTAGAAATCGTGGATCTATTTCTGTGAACGATTACTGTGGAAGAAAAGGTCAGAAAGATCGCTCTCTTACCCTCCAAATTCAAAGACTTTGATTTGAGGTTTTTCTTCGCGGTTAATATGGTCGAAATCATTTGGGTTTCCAGGTTGGTATCGAGGGAAGAGGTTAATTTTTCTCTTTGAGCGGAAAGGTTCGACTGGTGGCGGTGATTCCGTTCGCCAGCCTATAGAAGGAGAAGTGGATTGACGCCACTCAGTTTCTGGTTGTTCAGGGGTTCTCCATTTTGATGATTCAAAGACTGCATCCGAAAGGGGTGTTCTATAGGATTGTTCGTCGGGAAGGACCAGAGCTGGTTCGAATTTTTCTATGGCACCTGCGGCCAAGATGGCTGGGACCATAGCCAGAAGGGCCCATCTCCAAATGACATCTGGCATGTTCCATTCAGGCTGGAATGTCGTGGTCATGGGACCTTCCCAACCTCTTTTTGCCAGGCTAAGGAATCGAACCAATACTTGTGTGCGGACGTGAGCCAGGTGTCGGCTTCATGGCTAATAATCCATGCATTGAGAAAGTTTAAAAAGTCTGGATCGCCTTTGTTGATGGCAAAGCCCGCTTTCGTGGTGAGTAGCGGTTTCGTCAAAGGTTCATCCACGATTCCTGCGTGGTTTAAGACTGTGAAGGTGGGAATGGGATTGAGCTCAACATAGCCATGGACCTTTCCCGTTGTGACGGCCTTAATGGCTTCCTGACTGGACGAAAAGGTTTTGATGGTTGATTTTGAAAATACGCGTCGAGCCAGTGCATCGGACACCGTATCTTTCACGGCGGAGATGATCACGTCTGGTCCGTTCAGATCTTTTATCCCCGTGAATTTTTTTGTTAATGCGATGTTTGTTACCAAGCCGACTCCTGAAGAGGCATAAGGCTGGCTGAAATTCACTTTAAGCGCTCGTTGAGGTGTGATGACCATTCCTGCCGCAATGATATCCACTTTGCGGTTCAATATTGCCGGGACAATGTCTTCCAATTCAAAGATATGAAATTCAGGTTTCACTCCAAGGTCTTTCGCCAATTGTTTGGCAACGTCAATTTCGAACCCGACTAACTCTCCCTTTTGAGTGTTTAACGTCCAGGGAGTAAACAACGACACGCCGACACGTAACTTTCCTGTCTGCAGAACGCTGTTTAATGTTCCAGGCTGAGATGTGGGTGAATTTTCAGCTGTGGCGATGGAGAGTAGTGTGAGCGAGCAGCCGGTCAGTGCTACAAGACAAAAAAGAAAACTGCGAATGAAGGAAACGTGTTTGTACATTTTTTCACCGTAATAATGGTTAGGATTAACGAAGCAAGCCAATGTAGCATATTCTCTCTATCTCTGGCAGCTGAATATACTTATGACAATGCGAGGCGTTTGTGATGAGGAATGTGACGATGGATAAAAATTCTTGTCGAACATCGTTCCGTTCGGGTGCAGTTTTTGGATTCGGATCTGATGTGGGGTAGGGCCTTGTGGGTCGTTAGTAGATGTCGATCGCCTTGCCGGACCAGAATTATACCGTGGTGCCGTTTAACATCCCTAGATAGGCCCTATTTTCATTCTTAATATACTTTCATTTTGCCCCGTGTCTATTTCCTATTGGTCTTTTCGGAGCGCGGGAAATCTCTTTTGTAAGATCACTAGTTTTCACCTGTGCCCATTCTATAGGTCTGATCTGTGAAGAACTCCACGGATTCATACAATAAGTGCAATTTTTCTAGGGGTGTCCCTCGGGTAGGATGATGCAACATCCCCATTCATCTCGCTTGAGGAGCTCCTTTCATGAAACACGACGAACGTATCAGCAATGACGAACGGTTTTATATCTGGTAGGCCCGGCGAGGATGGTGCACGCGAGCCCATATCGAAAAATCCCTGGGCCGACATCCCTCGACCATCTCTCGAGAACTCATACGGAATACCTATGCCCAGTGCCATATATAGGTATGACTGGGCGCGGCAATCCTGTGCCAAGCGCTAAAAGTTTCGAAAGCTGGCAGATGCGCTCGCGCCCATCATCACACAGCTCATTCGGCACTACTTAAACCCTGAACCGGTCAGTGGGTACTTGAAGCAGCATCACGCCATGATGAAATTGATGGATGAACTTCTTCAATTTTTCGTGAATCAACGTCGCATGAAAATCGATCAAGAAAACTTCAAGCCATGCTATCAAATCATTGCCTAGTCGTTGTGTTTAAGCTTTGCGCAGTCGCCAGACTTTCTTTTTATCATCTTGCCCATTCTTGTCTAGTTGCTCTATCACACCTTCTCGGTAGAGGAATTTCAGAATCTCGCTACAGGTGTGATCTAATTCCACACATTCCATACTGTGTAATCCAGCTCGGCGAGCCACTTCCTCTTGGAAAATTCCTTTCGCCTCAGGTCCTGCATCAGGATGACTACGCAGGACCTCTAAGACATGGTCCTTTAATTGTTTAATGAGATCTGATCCTCGTTGATGAAGATTCATCGCACCTCCTCTCATCAAATCGGTAGTTTTAGAAGCCTATGTTCTGGACATGGCGGGCCTCTCGTATGTCGGCCAGACGTTATCCACCAACATGGGCTTTGAGAATCTGAGAATCTTTGATGCGTGGATCTTCTGGAGCCAAATTCAAGGCCATTTTGAAATGATTCGTGGCCTCACCATGGTTCCCGAGTTTATCTAAGGCGAGTGCAAGGTTATATTGAGCTTCAGGAAGATTGGCATTCGTGGCTAAGGCCTTATCGAAGTGTTTCTGCGCAACCTCCCAATGTCCTTGCTGGAAATGAGTCACCCCTTCAGCATTGTCTCCAGCACCAGCAGCTCCTTCGGCGGCCAAAAGAGCGCCTTCCATCATTGAACGTTCTCCCACATTCGAAGCTTCAGTCGTGAGTAGCAGCGTACTTTCGACCTTTGGTTCTGTCGTCGTTGACTCGCTATACTGGCCCGAATCACATCCACTCGATAGAATTCCGACTAGAAGCAATACTCCGAGTCTTAAAGATTGTCGTATCATGATATTCTCCTTGATCGAATGGTTTAGGGAATAAAGGAATGGTATTCGCTCTGATTAAGAAAAGGCATGATAGAAAATATTTCAGTGAAGAGATGAAACACCGTTAAACAACACGGGCCCTCTTTCTTATGAAAGAGGGCCCGCACTCAATCCGGCATTTCATGTGCCGGAAATTCCCATTGTTCTGTTAACCCGCTGGCTGCGGAACATCCTCTTCGTAATGTTCTTCGAAGAATTCGTTGCCGTAGAGTAGATCTTTGTGGGTGGTTTTCTCTGTGCTATCGTTTCATTTTTTCTCTAAGTTATCTTCTGACTGACTGTTTCATCCACCCGTTTCTTGCTCTCATTGAATGTCTTTGAAACGCATTGTGGTCTCGGGACCATTTGCATGCCTAGGGCATGGACGGTGTTTCAGGGAGACATCCGTCTCAGCAACTGTTCTTCACCCGTCTAGACGAGAAGTTCATGCCGGCGCTCGCCACGGGACTCACTTTTTTGGTGGACTGAGGTCGTTCATACGTTACCTCCTCATGTTGCATCTGGGACTGCGGAAATTGTGGATTTCCAGAAGTCCCAGGACAGTACATTTGTCTCACTTAAAATGGTATGCCTCTACATTGAGGATGTCAATTGATTTGTGTCTTCAGGAGGACAGCCTGGTGTGACGAATTGTTTTATCCTCATCAAACCTGCTTTGGTTCGATTTATGCTATCGCTATTTTCATACTTGTGAACCAGAAATGTGTTCTTTTTATTATGTCAGGACTCTACTTGATCTAAGTTGCTGGTTTCTTGTGTGTTTTCGGTGTACGGAAATATTTTTCAGGTCTCACACCTCAGTTCGAACCGCAGCGGAAGTCTATGAATCGAAAGGGGCCGCCGTGAAAAGTGTTCTTGCTCACAAGTGAGTTTTATGAGGTGATTGGAGCAAATCCTCGACGGAGAGTATTTTCCGTCATGATCTTTTCCACCATAAATTGTTCAAGGTACCCATACCCGCCAGCTTTTTTGCCTATTCCAGAAAGATGATGTCCTCCAAAAGGTTGTCGGCCTACCAAAGACCCAGTAATGGGTCGGTTTATGTAGAGATTTCCGACCTCAAATTCTTCACGCGCCAGTTGAAGGTTTGCGGGGCTGCGGGAATAGATTCCTCCCGTGAGGGCAAAGGGAGAATCATTCGCGAGGGTTAAAGCTTCATGGATCGTTTGGACTTGAAATACCACCATGACTGGACCAAAAATTTCTTCTTGAACCACTGGGTGGGAGGGCGGCAGATCTGTCAGGATGACCGGTCCCTGGAAATAGCCGGGTCCCCTGATTTGTCTATCCAATAGGCAGGTCCCATCCTTTTTCCCGAGTTCCACGTAAAGGCGTACCCGCTCGAGCGCACGAGCATCAATGAGTGGCCCCATGCGGTTCTTTGCCTGGATCGGGGGACCGATAGCAATACTTGAAGCCGCCTGTGTCAAACGTTCAAGAAATATTGGATAGACACTCTCCACCACAATAACTCGAGAGCAAGCCGAACATTTTTGCCCTTGATAGCCGGTGGCACTATCTAAGACTCCCGTGATTGCCTCATCCAAATCAGCGGTCTCATCCACGATGATGGCATTCTTCCCGCCCATTTCAGCAATGACATGTTTGATATGCCGCTGTCCTGGAGCAACCTGCGTGGCTTCTCGCAGGATGTTTAATCCCACAGCTTGCGATCCGGTAAAGGCGATGACCTGGATGGCGGGATGTTGAACCAATATCTTGCCGAGTTCAGGGCCACCGGGAAGAAAATGTAAAACCTCTTTAGGAAGGCCAGCCTCCATGAAAAGGCGATATAGTTGATATCCCATCATCGTGGCACGTTCCGAGGGTTTAAACAGCACGATGTTGCCACTGACCAAGGCGGCAGACGCCAGTCCTGTTGGGATGGCTAAGGAAAAATTCCAGGGGGGAAGTACAAGCGCCAGTCCTCTGGGAAGAAAGACTCGTTGATTGAGTTCCCCAGGTTCGGTTCCAAGGCGTAGGAGGTGGCCCAGGCGGTACATGTCCCGACCATAAAACTCGAGAAAGTCGATGGCTTCGGCCACATCCGCATCGGCCTCACGCCAGGGTTTGCCGGTCTCCAGAATATCCCATGCTGTCAACTCAGAGCGTTGGTTGCGCATGAGTGTGGCCGTGCGAAATAGAAAGTCTGCACGAGTTTGTGCCGGAACACGACGCCAAGATGCCATGTGTGCTTGGGCTTTTCTAACAAGAGGATCAATGTCGTTAGGAAGCACTGTCGAAAATGTGGCGATGACTTGTTCCGGTTGGCTGGGATTACTCGACACCAATGTCGGGCCATGACATGGGACGCTTGCGGCAACGGGATAGGTTTTGGGTTGTCCCAGAAGTGGCATGATCTGAGCTAGTGCTTGGGTAATGGGGTTGTGGGCGTCCTCAGAAGAAAAATCTGTATGCGGCTCATTTGAAAAGCGCTCTTTGGGTGCTGGCATGGTTGAGTACATATCAGTTTCAGTCAAGGAGACGTCGGGTTCTTCTTGTTCGGCAGGAGTCGGAAACACAAGAGAGTTATGCTGAGATTCGGACGATTCATAGTGACCGTGGATAACACTTTCATTCGCAGTATTTTCCAATAGGCGGCGCACCAAATACGACATGCCGGGAATAAGTTCTCCAATGGGAGTGTAAACCCTGAAACGGAATCCTTGCTCGACGACGGACTCTCGCAACGGTTCA
>JAJDBS010000130.1 GCA_029261235.1 Nitrospirales bacterium | reverse complement strand
CTGTAACAATTGCTCCCCCTCAGCAAGGGTCTGCACCTCTGGTAGTAACGTCTGCAGATATCGTTGAAGTTCTCTGAGTTCGGCGGGGTCGTTTGAGAGCAACGCCTGCTGATGCAACACCTCCAACAACGCCCAGCGTGCTACTTGTTGTTCAGAAGCTGGCCCCTGCGCCACGACCAACTCCAACGCCGTTTGTGCCAAGACACGCTCGGCTGGTTTTGACACCCCAGGGACTAGCCGCATGATCGCCGCCCAGACTTTCGGACTCGGAGCGTGTTGGGCGAGGAATTGCCATTGCACGAGCGCCTCAGTTGCTCGCCCCGTCCATTCCGCCACTTCCGCCCACCTCGTCCGCCACATCACATCTTCTGGCACCGCCGCACTCGCCGCACTCGCCACGGCATACGCCTGCTCCACTTGCCCATTCTCTACATACACCGTGTACGCCAACTCATAGACCGCCGGATCATAGGCACGAAGCGTCTTCTGAGTATCCACACGCTGAGGGTTTTTTTTATCAAAAACCTGCTGCATCCATAGTCTTTCTCTTGATCTCCCTAGTTGCCCGGACTTCAACGCCCTAGGTAAATAATGCTGCCTATAGACAACATTTCTTCTCCAGGAAGACTTGGAGTGACTCGATGTCAATGTCGCAAACGTTCTCCCTAAGACTCCACGTGACACCTGCAATAATTTTTCGACATATTTTTGGGAAAAAGCTCCATTGCCCGCAGCCCTGCCTAACTTCACTAAAAATTTTAGCGTGATGTCATCTTGATCTAAATTTCCAAGATGCTCCTCGGCTTGGACTAAGGCTTCTTGTAGTTTATTTCCTGCTATCAGAGCCTTGAGTGCCGATAAATAATTTTTTCGTTTTCCCTCAAATGTTTGGCTGCTCTCCCGAGCCAAAAAAAACAACTCTGCGGCTTGCACATAGGCTCCTTGTCCTAGCGCAAGTTGAGCTCCCTTACGAAACCATTTCCCTTGTTTGCCTGGATCAGCTTGCGCCAATTGGCGATACACTTGAGTCGCTAATTGCCAATCCTCCGCAAGTAATGCTGAATCGGCTAAGCCTGAAAGATCATGCTGTGTCGTTGCATACAACAAGAGCTCTTGGATTCGTGTGACCATGATCACTTGTAAATCTCGCTTCTTTTGGCCATTCTTCACACCGACCAACATCTGCATTTCCAGTATTTGCAAATCAATCAACGCCGCTTCTTTATGTAAAGCCAGATCAGGGCCATTCAAGAGTAGTTTCACCGTTTGTTGTGCTTGACTCAAGTCACCCAATTCTAATTGTTGCCGCGCAAGTAAGATTCGCCAAGATTCGTCTTGTGGATGTTCTTGTTGCATGTTCTTCAAAAAAAATACACTAATACTATCTGGATCCTTCACATTCGCAATTTGTTCCACTATGCGTTGATTCCCATACAACAAGCCCAAGACCATGAGGGCACCAATTCCAAGCCCAATAAGCTTCCAGAGAGGAAACAAGCGTTCTTCTGGTTTGACCGACTGAGAAACATTATCCGCAGACGATTGAAGCAACGTGATCCTGCCCTTCACCAAAGCGAAGCATAAGATTCGGTCCGTCGAGTTTTTGTTCAACTAAGCTTGGACCTTCTACAACCTCACACCTCGTCACATTTCCGATAACACTCGTGAGCGCACGATACCCTTTCAATTCCACCTCAACCCCAGTCCCTATACGCTTCCATTTCTGAATAATTCCGTTCGTTGACACTAAATACGGACGAGTTGGTGGTTCGACAGACATCACCAGAAATGGAGATTGGGAAGGATTAACATGGATATATCGCTCTTCACCATGATCAGCATATCCAAGGATGCCTCGACTCTTTTGCAAATCGGGAAAACCCATAGCTTGAGAAACGCGAAGCTCCGTCGTACTCTTCAAATTTCCAATTTTCCATCCGCCATTGAAGCGAGTAATAATCATGTGGGAAAAGTCTTGTACTAATCGCACATACTCTGAGACATAAATGGGATTTACTGGTTGCGCTAAAGCCCAGTCATACACTTTATGCAAAGCCGCTAAGGACGCTTCTTTGCTTGCGGAGTAGGTGTGATAGTAAATATTGATGGGTTTAAACCGTCGAGGAAATTCAGTTAGCTGAAACGTTTCGATGACTTGTTGATAGCCATAAAAAGGGCCTTTCCATAAATTCGTGTACATATTTTCATTTTGATTTGGAGCGTAAACTTGGAGATAGGCGCCTTTTTGAATTCCGAGAGGAGCCACAGCCGTCAACGAAGGATTCTGCTTTGTGATCGTGGTATCCCCTCCATTCATATTGACCAGACCGCGACCTTCTACTAGCTTCAACGCCCGCTCAGAAGGATTACAATCTCCTGTCCATAAAAAAACTTTCGTAGACTTATTCTGTGGAGCTAAGTATTGATCAATGTAATCGACCGATCCTCTAATTTCTCGTGGCAACTCATCTTGCGTAAAGGCATACCCTAGGATGGGGAGATGTGGACTTTTGACGTCTTTGTTATATGCTGCCTGCCAGGCAAATGGGTGAGAATAGGAATGACTGGCAATTTCTACGTGAGGGAGTGCAAAGATACGCTTAGCCACCTCTTCCAATCGTGGTGATAGCTTTGGATACAATCCAGCTTTACCTATTTCCCCTTCAATGATCGAAACTGTTGTCGGAATGGTATAACGTCGAAGAATATCATCCAACAACATTTCTCCTGCGTATTCAACATCAGATAAAGAATGATTGAATTCAACACGACTGGGAAATCCATCTCCATCAACATGAGACAACAGCAGCCTGCGCCCAAACCGCGTGGTGGTTTCTGGTATAGGTAAAGGCTCAATCTGCAACGCACGTTGAAAAAATCGTATGGGGTCAAATACCCACCGATTTCCTTGCCCCTCGGGCATCTCCAAGACCGGGAAGGGATCAAGCGCATAACCTCCCCACCAGGACAACCCCACGGCATCTTGAATCGTATTCTTTCCTTGGACGAGTTGTAGCAGTGATGATCCACCTCGATTGCGCAATGGGAAGAAATGGCGTCGATCCGCAATCGGAGGAAATTCCACTCCAATCATAGGATCCAAACTTCGAACCTGAATCCGTTCAAGCCCACGAGATTGAGTTCCTATATCAATTTCAAACGACTGAAGGAGATCATTCCGATAAGGAAATCCGAAAGTACCGAAAAATACGACTTTGACCTGTTGGAGAATTTTTCGAGATATCCATTGATGAAAGACTTCATCTAATGGAGATTCTAGCCCTGCCATCCAGACTACAATGCCTGCATAGCGACCACTGACAGCATTTGGGGGAAGACCTCGTCGAATATCCCAATGCTGAGGCACCAAACCAAGATGCTGTAAGGGGAAATCAACAAATCGATGAACTTCACTTAAGGCCAGATCAGGATGATGTCGGCTATCATAGATGAGCAACACTTTTCGAGGAATGACTTCGACCGCCCCTACACCAAGAGCATCCAAATCAGGGGTCGTCACCCACGGAATGAATCCGATTTTTTGAATTTTCTCGGCCACCGCTCTGGCTTCCAGTCGCCGTTCAGGAGGAAGATAGTCAATGACGAGTACAGGAAAGTGGTAACGCTGGCGAAAAGATTCGAGCTTCCCTAACAACCAATCACGGTCGTGCTGGGAAACAGGAGTGAATTGCTTCAAAGAAGGATTCCAACCTTGGAATAAGGATTCCACCGCCAACGCATACATCTCTTGGTGTACATGAGAAACAAGTTCAAATCCTCGATTAAAAATCAACTTTGCTTCAGGATATTTCTGTTTAATCTTTCGAATCACATTAATAAGACCTTGCTGCTGCGCCTTCTGAAACCCTTGGTCTTGTTGAACCAATTGATAGGAATCAAGCGTATCCAAAAAAAACCCTCGATATCCCTGACGCCATAACGGATCAATGATTTTCGTAAGGAAAAACTCCCCCCATTCGTCTTGCGTTTGATCCACAATCTTAGATTCCCAAGCCTTGTTCTCTCCAATAATCCAATCTTTGGGAATGTACTGCGCATAGGCACGCGATGGCAGGACTTCTCCAAGGCTGACATACGCAAACAATTCACTGGTAGAAGTCTTATATTCTTTAGGCTGAAACCCATGATCTGGTTCGACCACCACCACATTAAACGCGCGCAATTCATCCCAAGGAGGATTGGCTCCATAAAACACAGCCACACTAAAATCCTGGCTCCAACTATTCCCAACGCCAACACCTAACAGCAGACAGAGTCCGATGGAGAAATGAGCGGCGCTTTCCCTCCATGTACTCAAAGATCCCAATAGACTCATTCGCTCAACAATTCTATTCTCACGCACTTTGCCAATACAGCGAGTCTCCATACATCAAATCGCCTAGGCATTTTTTGCCGATCAACATGCATTGCTACCCCGTTCACAAAAAAAAATATGTCTCAACACATACTGTGAATTTCTAAACGCCAATCCTATGGCTTCGTTTAGCTATACAGCCTAATAAAATGTACAACACGACAAAGCCTAATTGAGCAAAAACAATGCCGACGAGAAAATCTTAAATCTCAAAAAAATGACCCAGGACTGAAAATTGTGTTCACGGATTCAAAGGGCGGGTACGAACGTGGAGAGCAATGATCAACATGTATTTCGACATGTTTCCAACTTTTTAAGTAATAGGTAATTAATGCCGATGGAACAGAAGGTGGTGTAACTTGCGTTTATGAAGACATCCAACGTTCCCTGAAATGTCGACTATGCTCTAGGAACTAGAAAAGACTCAAGAATTATACCTATTCACACCAACAACTTTTCGAAATATAGCTTCGATCGTGCCAGTGATGTATGGCAATCAAGTAACTAAGAAAATTCGTCATTGGGAAAGTACCCATGGCCAAGGTCCAACCCCCATATTGGCGCTTAGAGCCAATGCGTTAAAAGAAGAAGTAAAAGAAAGCTTACAAGCTGGATGTACAACATATTCAACCAAACCCATCAAAAAGGATCGCCTATTACAGGCAACCCAACAATTCGCCCACTCCACTAGGAGAATCTGGAAATGAGCAAAGAAACATTGTCTCAAGGACTATCCTACGAAGCCTGCATTGACGCTGACCTCGCTGATCTCATCCCAGAGTACCTAGACAATCGAAAAGAGGATATCACTCTTATTGAGAATGCGTTACAAAACGGTGCTTATGGCAAGATTCGAACGATAGGACATAGCATGAAAGAGTCTGGTGCTGGATTTGGATTCGATAGAATTACGGAAATAGGCCATGCATTAGAAGAAGCGGCTCTTAAGAGCAATAAGTCAAATATACTGTCAAGCCTCGACGATCTGAATGATTATCTATTTCGTGTTCACATCACTTACCAAGAAGAATAAAATATTGTTCTATCAGGGCCGAATCTCCTTTCATGATCTCAGAACGTAGCCCGATCAGAATAAAGAGCTCCAGAAATTTGAGAATACTGGAGAACTATGAAAGGGATTGTGAAGCGGAGTGCTGAGATTGAGGAGACGTGGACAGCATTTTGATCCGATCTAAAAGAACGTCGGCTAGTTGCTGCTTTGGCATACGTGGAATGGAAAATGGTGCAGTATTGGGGGTAAGCACAATGACTTCGTTCGAATCATTCCCAAAGGCGGAATGTTTTCCACCAACTTGATTGGCGACCAACATATCTAGCTGTTTGTTGTGAAGTTTCGATTGTCCATGTTCAACGAGGTCATCCGTTTCTGCGGCAAAACCAATCATCAGTTGATGCGTTCGTTGGGCAGAGAGCGCCAGTAAGATATCCGGAGTCCGCTCTAACTGAAGGGCTTCCCCATTCCACTGCTCTTTTTTGACTTTGTGGGAATATGATTCCTTCGCTCGGAAATCCCCGACAGCCGCGGCCATGATAAGCGTGGTGGCCCACTCAAATCGTGCGGACAAGGCCTGTAACATGTCATCCGCCGTCACAACTGGCACTCGCGTGACTCCTAAGGGACACGCAAGTTGTGTCGGGCCTGAAACTAAGACCACCTCCGCTCCGCGTGCTGCAGCAGCTTCTGCTATGGCATACCCCATTTTTCCAGATGAGCCATTGCTCAAAAAACGAACAGGGTCAATCGGTTCTTGGGTCGGACCAGCTGATATCAAGACCCGCTCTCCTTGCCAATCCCTTCGCGGTTGAAGAACAGTCTGCACCGTCGTCAGAATCATGTCCTCTGTCGCCAACCGACCCTGACCCCACTGCCCAGAAGCCAGTTCCCCATTTTCTGGCTCAACAATAGTCACCCCTCTCGATTGCAGAGTCTTCGCATGTGCTTGCACGGTGGCATGCGCCCACATTTCTCCATCCATAGCAGGGCAAATCATCAAGGGGCATTGCAGTGTTAACGCCATTGTCCCCAATACATCGTCCGCAAGTCCTAAAGCTATTTTGGCAAGTGTATTGGCGGTGCACGGTGCCACGAGTAACAGATCGGCATGTTCGGTGAGCGACAGATGCTTCATATCCTGATGACCAGAAAACAGATCATCAGTCACCGGCGAGCCCGACAAGACTTCAAAGGTCAAAGGCGCGACAAATTGCTTGGCGGATTCGGTCATCACGACATGCACTGTCGCCCCTCGCTGAGTCAAAAGACGAAGGAGCCCAATTGCTTTATATGCAGCAATGCTCCCCGTCACGGCCAGCACGATGTGCTTCCCAGCTAATAGGGCATCTGTCATTTTCCAACACTCATTTAGCTTGATATCTCAGATGGTGCCTCGCCTGATGCCTCAGATACTGTCTCGGATGCTGTCTCAGCCTCGGGACCAACTTCCGCTATACCATGTTGAGCGGTATCATCAATATACACGCTCAATTCTTTTTTGATTTCTTTGGCGGTCTCATCTGGCTGCGCATACAGAGCCGGATCAATCGGCCGTTGATTGGCCATTTTTGCAACTCTAATCGCCTCTTTCGCTTCGTCTCCTATAAGATAGGGGACACTGCCTCCCAAGACTTCTTCGAGGGCTTTCGACGTGTCTTTCGTAAATTTACTTTTTCCCTCAGACCGGGCACCTCGCACCAACTGCTTAGCCCGTTGGGCTGCAATCAACACAATGCGATAGCGGGAATCAAAGTCTTTTTGATGATGTTGGGGTAATAATGATAATGCATCCATCGACTCACCTCATCCTTTCTGTGACGTTAAACAATCTACTGTTCAGTGTATAACAATCTCTGTCATTGTGGCCATTACCGAAATACATGGGCTGGTTCCATATGGGCGGTTCGGATCCGTTCAGCGGTAATGATCGAAGACAATTCACGTATTGCCTGGTCCAAGGTCTCATTGCGAATAGTATATTGGTATTCAGAATAGTGTTTCATTTCATCTTGAGACTTGAGAAATCGCCGCTGTTGTTCCTCAGATGAATCCGTGCCTCGCCCGGACAACCTCGCCTTCAAGGTTCCTAACGACGGCGGGAGAATGAAAATGGTCACGGCCTTCTGCAATGTCTTCATCACCTGCCGAGCACCTTGAATATCGATATCCAATAGAATGTCGATCTGTGATCCCGGATCATGCTCCAATTCTTTCCATGGCGTTCCATACAACCGTCCGTAGACTTCGGCCCACTCAGCAAACGCATGTTCTTCGATTTTGGTGCGAAACTCTGCTTCGGTTATAAACCGATACTCCTTACCATCTGTCTCACCAGTGCGCGGAGGACGCGTCGTATAGGAGACCGCCAGACGAATCTCCGGAATGTCTTGTAAGATATGACGGCACAGCGTTGATTTGCCCACACCTGACGGTCCGGACACAACAAACAAGAGCTTCTTTCCCTCTACAGACATGCCCTAGCCCCTACTAAGAGTATCTGAAAAAAACTATTCAATATTTTGAACCTGCTCTCTAATTTTTTCTAATTCACTTTTTAATTCCACAACCTCAACAGAGATATCCCCATCGTTGGCCTTGGAACCAATCGTATTGACTTCCCGCCCCATTTCTTGAAGCAGAAAATCGAGCCGTTTACCGACTGGGCCCTTGGCCTTGAGAGCCGTTCGAAATTGCACCACATGGCTCTTCAACCTGGTGAGCTCTTCTGTCACATCCGAGCGTTCAGCCAACATCGCGATTTCTTGAGCGACACGATCCATATTCACGGACGCCCCCTCTAATAATTTCGCGACCCGGGCCTTCAGACGAATACCAGAGGCTTGCAAAGCCACAGGGATACGCTGTTGAACGGTGCGAAGGCGTCCTTCAATGGCTTGAATACGTTGGGCCAGATCTTTTTGTAAGACCGAGCCTTCTTTTCTTCGCATTTTTTCTAAATCACCTAATGCTTTTTGAGTTAATCCAGTGACCACGGTCGACATATCCCTGAGCGGGGCCATTTCCTCATTGACCGAAAACAAATCACGGAAACCGGCAACCACATTCACATCAACCGTTCCACTCAATTTGCATTCTCGCTGCAATGACTGCAAACCCTGGACATACCGACGCGCCAAATCTCGATCCAATTGAACGACTTTTTTACTGACAGTTCCTCCTCCATTCACCGTCACCATCACCTCAATACGCCCTCGCTCACACACCTCTTTAATCTGTTCTTTCAGGGCAAGCTCCATACTCGAGAGCGTCTTGGGCAGACGCGCCATGATTTCACAAAACCGATGATTCACTGATCGGATTTCGACTCCCACCATCGTTCCCTGAGAGAGAACTTCCCGTTTACCAAAACCTGTCATACTTTTCATACGCGTCGTTGTTTTCCTTCCCATTCACACACATCGTACAGCGAGCACTGATCGCAGTTTGGCGTCCTCGCTTGGCACACATGTCGACCATGCAATAAAATTCGTTGCGTCCCCATTGTCCATTGAGATCGTGGTAGGAGCGATTGCAGGTCTTCTTCAATTTTGGTTGGATCTTGGCTCTTCGTCAAGTCAAGTCGATTGGCTACTCGCTTCACGTGCGTATCCACGACCACAGCCGCTTCTCCAAAATAAGTCCCCAACATGACATTGGCTGTTTTTCGCCCAACTCCGGGTAACGTAGTCAAGGCATCCATCGATTCAGGAATTTTACTCTTAAACGTGGAAACTAACGCTTTTCCGCACCCAATAAGATGACGCGCTTTACTTTTATAAAATCCCGTTGATCGAATGAGCGCTTCCAATTCCATTTGATCCGCGTTGGCAAAATCTTCTGCTGAACGATAACGAGCGAAAAGGTTCGGCGTCACCTGATTCACACGCTGATCGGTACATTGTGCAGACAAAATCGTCGCCACCAACAACTCTAATGGAGTTGAAGAGTCTAACGCGACTGTCGGATCAGGGATAGACTGTTGTAAATGTTCAAGAATTCGACCTACACGCTTCTTGGCAGCAGCATAAGATCTCTCTGGTCGAGAAGATGTTTTTCGTGAATGCTTGAGGCTCACCACCTTTGTTATCCAACACCATTTCCTGAAGGAATATTCTCATCGATGATGATGTAGCCTGCTTCTGAGAACTTGGAAGTGGGATCCTGTGGAGGCGAAAGCAAACGGACAATCTCTTGTTGCATCACTTGAAGAGAAGTCGCATCAATGGCTGATCCCCCAATTCCATCAAACCGTTGACAGATGCGCTGCATGTCTTCACTTTCAAGAAGATCTCCTTTATTGAAAAAACGAAGGCGCGGGATGTTTTCAAAGCCTAGTTCGGATAAAACAAATTCAACCGCCGAAATATGCTGCTCAGGATTTGGCGCATGGGCATCAATCACATGCACCAACACATCGGCTTCCTCTAACTCTTGTAATGTCGTTTGAAAAGCCGCCATCAGGTCTTTCGGTAAATCCCGGATAAACCCTACGGTATCCGTGAGAAGGATTTCTCCTAGACTCGGAAGATACCAACGCCGACTGACCGTATCTAAGGTTTCAAACACACGATCTTTCACCGACATCTGACTGTTTGACAGGGTGTTGAAAAGCGTTGATTTCCCTGCATTCGTATAACCGATGATCGATACGACTGGTACGCCGCGTTTCATTCGACGCTTTCGCTGTTCGTGACGGCCTTGGCCAATAGATGATAAATCGCGCTCTAAATGCTGAATGCGTTCACGAATTCGCCGACGATCCGATTCTAATTTCGTTTCACCAGGTCCACGGGTTCCGATACCACCTGCCAGACGAGAGAAGGCCGTGCTCGACTGTGCCAACCGTGGCAGTCGATAGCGCAATTGAGCTAATTCAACTTGTATATTTCCGATATGCGTATGTGCCCGCTTGGCAAAAATATCAAGAATAACTTGTGATCGATCTAACACGCGAAGGTCCGTAATTTCCGAAACTCCTCGGACTTGTGCTGGCGTCAAATCTTGATCAAAAATTAACATGTCTGCTCCTGATTGCAACGCCTGAATCGCTAAGTCTTTCATTTTTCCCGACCCGACCACGTACTTCGGATGAATAGATCCTGGACGCTGCGTCACACATCCCAACACTTCAACATCCTGCGCGCGCACTAACTCTTGCAGTTCATCAAGACGTTCCTGCTGAAAGGCCATATGCCCAACACCCACACTCACTAACAGTGCTCGTCCCTCTCGACTTCCTTCTTTGGAGATGTGACAGCCCTTCAGAATGTCCTGTTCTAAGGATTGGATAAATTCTTGGCAATTTAGTTCAAAGGAATGAAAGTCACAGGGTTCTAATTGCACATAGGCTCGGGCATTTGTGGAATGGGGTACGTTGTGCGCAACATAGATATCTTGTAGCCCCCCAGATTTTCCAACACCCAGCGCCACAATCAAATCTAGCCGCAGAAGCGCCAAATCAGTGAGATCATCCTGCGTCAGAGGTTGGTTTTTCAGGTGGGTATGCACCAATCGCACGCCACGCAACAGTCGCAACCCCGACCGAGTCCTCGACAAATTGGGAATGACCAATTCCTGCCCATCACCAATTATGACCGATTCAATTTGGCCTTGACGATTCATCAGCAACCCGATTTGTCGTCGGGTTTCAAATGTCAGGTCGGCACATTCTCGAGCAACCTCTAATGTCACCACCTTTTCTGGCGGAATACGACGCCGATAGAGATGCTCCATTCGGCTGATATGATTCGCTTTCAACCCATGGAGATTACCAAGTACTTGTGGAATGTCTTAGCTCCTTTGTTGACTCGCCACACCCTTAGGTAGATGCGGTCGTCTTCGCAAAAAATTCGTTTTTGCATTGCAAGGTCGAAATCGCGTCTTCATCCCAAGATGCAAATTCCTGTCGTTGCAATTTCAGAAGTCCCGCCGCCGCGATCATCGCACCATTGTCGGTACATAACGCTCGCGTAGGTAGTGTGACGTCTAAGCCGAATCTCACGGCCTCTTCTTCAAGCTTTTCCCGTAAGCGCGAATTGGCTGCCACACCTCCCACAACCGAGATCGCTTTCACATCATACTCGCGTGAGGCACGGCAGAGTTTTTTTACTAAAATTTCCACAATAGCCTCTTGATAACTTGCCGCAATGTCTGCCATAGGCAGCTGGGTTTTTTCGTTGCTTTTCGATTTTTTCAAAAAATAGAGAAGCGATGTTTTCAATCCACTAAAACTAAACGTCAAATCGCCGCTACGTAATTGCGGGCGTGGAAACGCCACCGCTTGCCGATTGCCATTCTTTGCCAATGTATCTATTGCCGGCCCACCAGGATATGGCAAGCCCAACATTTTCGCGCCTTTATCAAATGCTTCGCCAGCCGCATCATCTAATGTCCAACCAATAAATTGGTATTCTCCTCTGGCTCGAACCCACGCGAGATGGGTATGCCCACCCGATGCTACGAGCACCATCGCTGGCGTCGCCATATCAGGATTGGCCAACCAGGCTGAAGCCAGATGCCCTTCTAAATGATTCACCGTCACATAGGGAATATTACGAGCATACGCGAGGGCTTTCGCAAAGTTCACACCCACAATCAGCGCCCCAACCAAACCTGGACGATTGGTCACCGCAATACCTGTGATATCAGAAAGAGAAATGCCCGCTTTTTGCAAGGCTTCCCTAGTCAGCACCTCTAAGCGTTCCATATGACGTCGAGAAGCCAATTCTGGGACAACACCACCAAAAGGGGCATGCACATCGATTTGGGAGTCCAACACATTCGACCGTAAACATCCGTCACCATCCAACACGGCAACGGCTGTTTCATCGCACGATGTTTCAATCCCTAATATCATGGCCTACACTTACCACCAAGAATCAGTTGCATTATTCACTGTGCCCCAAAACAACAAGACCCTCAGAACTTGACGTTCTGAGGGTCCTGTTTATCCTCGCTGTTGCCTTAAATCCAATCACACACTCGCTAAAACTTCTTCCTCAACAAAGCTTGGTGTATTGTCAGTTAAGACAACCTTAATTTTCTTGGCATCTTTAAAGCGCCCTTTAATCAGCTCCTCCGAGAGTGGGTCACCTAAAGATCGTTGAATCGTTCGTCGAAGTGGGCGTGCGCCATATTGCGATTCAAAACCTTCATCAATGAGCCAAAGCTTGACTTCCTCACTCACATCTAAATATATGCCTCGGTCCACTAATCTGGCGTTAAACTCTGCAATAAGAATATCGACAATCGTCACCAAATGTTCTTTCGTCAATGCGTGGAACACAACCATCTCATCAAGACGATTCAAGAATTCAGGACTGAAATTACGTTTTAATTCACTCATGACTTCGTTCTTCATGCGAGTAGTATTTTCGGCTTCCAGATCACGCTGGAATCCAAGCGACACACCTTTTTGAATAATTCGCGTTCCTAAATTCGAGGTCATGACTAAGATCGTATTTTTGAAGTCGACCTTTCGGCCAAGGCTGTCTGTCAGCACGCCATCATCAAGGACTTGCAACAACACGTTGAAAATATCAGGATGGGCTTTTTCAATTTCATCGAATAACACAACGGAATACGGACGACGTCTCACCTTTTCAGTCAGTTGCCCGCCCTCTTCATATCCCACATAACCAGGAGGCGCTCCGAAGAGACGTGAGCTGGTGAATTTTTCTTGATACTCAGACATATCAACTCGAATCAACGCATCATCTGTATTGAATAAGAACTCAGCTAATGCTCGAGCCAATTCGGTTTTTCCTACACCAGTTGGTCCTAAGAAAATAAACGACCCAATCGGTTTTTTAGCATCCTTCAGACCAGCACGAGATCGTCGGATAGACCGGCAAATCGCCGAAATAGCTTCTTCTTGTCCGACAATTCGTTTATGCAGATAATCTTCCATATGCAAGAGTTTTTCAGACTCCTCTTCCTCTAACCTGAAGAGCGGAATACCCGTGATTTTTGAAACGACATATGAGATATCTTCACCGGTAATGACTGGACGATTTTTTTCTTGTTTCTTCTTCCAATCTTGCTTAGCATCATCAAATAATTTCCTGAACCGTTCTTCTTCTTCACGGAATTTCACCGCTTCTTCAAAATTCTGCAAGCCAATCGCAACTTCTTTTTCGCGAGCAACTCGCTTCAATTCCAGATCTAACGATTTCAATTCTGGTGGTAACGCATACGTCAATAATTTTGCACGAGAACCAGCCTCATCAATCAAATCGATGGCCTTGTCTGGCAAAAACCGATCGGTTATGTACCGATCAGTCAGCTTGACGGCTTCTTCAACTGCTTCATCTGTGTAATCAACGCCATGGTGTTCTTCGTATCGATCACGCAACCCCTGAATGATACTTATGGTTTCTTCGATTGAGGGCGGCTGCACATGAATCGACTGGAACCGTCGCTTTAAGGCTCCATCTTTTTCAATATGCTTTCGATATTCATCTAATGTCGTTGCCCCAATACATTGAATTTCACCACGCGACAATGCAGGCTTCAGCATATTAGCCGCATCGATTGAACCTTCTGCTGCCCCAGCACCGACTAAGGTGTGAAGCTCATCTATAAACAAAATGATATTGCCAGCCTGTGAAATTTCTTTCATGACAACTTTCAGGCGCTCTTCAAACTGTCCGCGATATTTTGTTCCTGCGACCAAAGATCCGAGGTCCAACGCAATCACGCGACGATTCAAGAGATTGTCTGGAACATCTAAGCCAATAATCCGCTGCGCGAGGCCTTCGACGATTGCCGTTTTTCCAACACCGGACTCACCAATCAGCGCTGGATTATTTTTCGATCTTCGGCTCAGAATCTGTAACACGCGTTCAATTTCATCAGCCCGACCAATCACTGGATCCAACGTCCCCTCTTGAGCGAGTTGCGTCAGATCTCTCCCAAACTCATCTAAAGCCGGGGTACTACTCTTTTTATCTCGCTCCCGTGTCCCTGTCTTCCGCAAAAACGTCACTGTCAATTGCCTTGCGGTTAAGAGATTCGCTCCCAAACTCCGCAACACTTTTCCCCCAATGCCTTCCTCCTCACGAAGGAGACCAAGAAGTAAGTGTTCACTGCCTATGTGATTATGTCCTAATAGTCGAGCTTCCTCGACGCCATATTCAATGACTTTTTTCACACGTGGGCTAAAGGGAATTTCTCCGAAGGTGACAGTCGTTCCGCCACCAGGGAGATTGCGTTCAATTTCTAAGCGGATTTGTTCCGGCGAAAGCCCCATCTTTTTGATGATCATCAGGGCAATGCCATCGGACTCTCGAAGAATGGCCAGGACTAAGTGCTCGGTACCTAAATAATCGTTTTGGTGCCGTTCCGCTTCTTCTCTGGCAAGGATGATAATCTTTCTGCCACGATCCGTGAAGCGTTCAAACATAGTACCTCCTCTAGCCGATTTATACGCGAAACTTCTAGTTCACCAAACTCTTCAGAACATACAAAAACCATGAGAAAAATTCATGATTTTAGTCTATCCCCGACCCCCCAAAACTGTCAAGCAAGTCACATGGAGACATCAGACAATTCAGCATGTCTACTAATAAACTCTACCAACAAAATTACTTCAATGAAAGGCTGAAGAATTGGGAAATTTTTGCCTAGTCGTTGAAGAACACATAGACTCTTGCTATCAGCTTAATGAAGAGATTACCATCGGCTTTCTCAGCTCAGTCACCCCTCAAAAGTCATGACCGCTTTCCAAACAATCGGCATCCTCATAAAACCCTCTGCGCCAAACATGCGCCAGCGTGTAGAACAGGTTCAAGATTGGCTCAAAATTCATCAAAAAACAGTCCTTCTTGATACCGAGGATATGCCGCCATCGCCATCGTGTCCTGAACGACAACGCATCGCGGAGCAAGCAGACCTCCTCATCGTCCTTGGAGGCGACGGAACAATGCTCAGTGGGGCACGCCTTGTTGAACACCGAGGCATCCCGATTTTAGGGGTCAACATGGGAGGACTAGGATTCCTCACCGAAGTAAACTTTGACGATATCCCCAAAGCCTTAGAGAAAATTTTCTCAGGCGAGTTCCGATTAGATGAGCGACTCATGTTGTCCGTTCACATTCGAAGAAACAACCACATCATCGGCACGTATTCAGCCCTCAACGATGTCGTCGTGAGCAAAGGGCACATGGCAAGAATGATTAGCACGACCGTTTCGGTTAACGATGCGTTTATGACCGACATGCAAAGTGATGGACTCATCGTCTCCACGCCAACAGGGTCAACAGCCTACTCACTCTCAACCAATGGGCCAATCCTAGACCCAAGCCTCGAAGCTCTCCTTATAAACCCGATCTGTCCACACACCCTGTCACATCGACCATTCCTATCACCAAGCAATGTGACCATTGCGATTCAGCTGACCAGTCAGGAAGGAGCGATGGCCACCGTTGACGGCCAAGAGGGAGAAGAAATTTTCAGAGGAGACATTGTCGAGATTCGGGCTTCAGAGCATCGCACCCAGCTCATCCGCTTTCCCGGGCGAAGTTACTTCGAAGTGCTTCGAACAAAACTCAGATGGGGCGATGGACTCGTCTAAAGCCAGTCAGCCCGCCGCCGCCAAGCCCTACTAAGTGCAGATCGCAATACAAGCGGCGCACACCAAGTGAGAATTCAGATAAGAGTGCGTGGAGAAGAAGACAATAGAGAAGGGACCAAGACAACAAGCAGAATACGATGGACAGCCAAGCCTACGGCGAACACTCGGGACACTCGGTCCGCTCCTCTGCCACATGAAACTCTTCTGATGTCAACGGGAAGAGTTGATCGCACGTCTCACAATAGCGAATTTCAAAAAAAGGCACGACATCGTCGTTAATTTCACAAGGCAGCAATAAATCTAACGGATCAAACCCCAAGGTCTTTTCGTCGGGAAATTTTACCACCGCCAACCGAACATTAAAAAATTCAAAAAGACCCTCCTGTCCTTTGTACCGATCCTCATGACCAATCACATACACAGGCTGGCCTTTACGTTTTATGCGTAAATCCTTTAAGGTTCTCTCAGTTGGTGTCGTACAGAAAAATTCTTGAGGGACTGACGGATCGCTCATCCTATTTACACATCCTAACGCAATACATTGTCACGCGCCGCATTCATTAACTAACCGGAACAGCTTGTAGCATGGCCTCAAAAAGAAGGTCAAGGCAGCAGAGAGTATACCAAGATCCGTCCAAGGAGGGCACAACATGTCTGAAATCATCATTTATCATAAACCGACCTGCTCTACATGCCAGACGGTCATCAAATTAGTTAAGGAAAGTGGCCACCCCTTTACCGCTATTAATTACTACGAAAAAACGTTTTCCAAATCCAAACTCAAAGGGCTGCTTAAAAAGGCTGGCCTTAAATCATCGGACGTCATCCGCAAAAAAGAAGACATCTACAAACGAATGAATCTCGCCCAATCCCAATTCACAGATGACGAACTCTTAGATATTCTGGTCAAACAACCCGATCTCATCCAACGCCCCCTTGTTCAAAAAGGCGATCAAGTAATCCTCGCCCGCCCTCCAGAAACCATCAAACTACTACTCTAAACAATCCAAGCGCTTTGCAAAAAATTCTGTTTCAGAAGAGAAACCCTTCTCTCGACCTGTTAAAAAGCCCGTAAAAGGCTCCTGCCATTTGTCCCAAAAGGTTTGATTTTCAGATAGTGATAAGACTCAATGATTATTGGAAGTTTCGACTCCAAGCTTTGAGCATATTATCGGCGATTAAGATTTAATCTTTTCTGATTTCCCCGAGAGCAGGGGCGCAGATTGAACATATCATAGAGGTTTTCATGAAAACCCCCTCCAAAACATGGCCCTACTTAAACCCCAAGCGCTTCTTAATCCTAAAACCTGGGTCGGTAGGTGTATGAGAGCGGGACGGGAGCAAAGTCTCAGCGATAACGAACGGGCGCTATACGACAACTAACTCTCCAGAGGCCTGAATTGGTAAAGTCGAAGCGCTCTTAAGCCGCCGCAAAAGCTCCAAAATATGAAATTTTCAGAAAAGGGAGTCTAAGGCGTAGGCGACACTCCGCTTATGCTCATAATACCTTGAATCAGGTATAGACCCTACCTTCACAAAACCTGATAGTGTTACGCACGCAATTTCATGTACGTCTAACTGCTTAACCATCGAGCAGAGAAAACACAAAAAATTGCTTGACCTTTAACACATTTACGGTAGATTACTCGAACTCAAATCTAGAAACTCAAGATTGATGCTAGATAAAATTTGAGGCCATGCTGGTTAGACCCCGCATGAGGGTTTGGTCCTTTAACTGTGCTCAATAATGAAATCCAGCCACTAAGAACAATTGGCATCAATTACGCCCAATAGGTTTTCTAGGACAACCGATCTTCATTCACACAAGGACCAGGAACGCAAATGCACATTTTCCTTGATAAAAAGGCCAGAATGAATGTTCATGGCTCAATTGAAAGTCGCCAAGTAATTATTGAAATATGAATTCTGATCCTAATGCTTGAGAGCTAGAGAATAAATATGTGGGGTGCAACGATGTGGTCTACCCTTTGCACAATACACTTTCTAAATCGATCGTTTTTTGGACTAACGATATCCGGTCTGAAACATTTAACAATCTATTATCTTTTTCGGAATAAGGAGAGAGTCATGATCATCTCAAAAATTACAAAGGTTGCGATCATCGTCATTTTGGGTGCCGGCCTGCTGCTCAGTGGCTGTGCATCACAAGATACTGGAAGGCCACGCACACTCAATCAGTTGGTAAATGATGGTGATGGACCTGAATGGCTTGTCAAAGGTGGCAAGGTTTTTAGTGGAGACAAGAGAGCATTCTATGGGGTGGGTAGTGCCGGAAGGGTCAGAAATCCATCATTAATGAGAAAGAGCGCACAAGCGCAGGCGAGACGAGAGATTGCGAGTCAGTTCAAAGTCTACGTCGCAGCGTTAAACAAACAATATATGGCTGATATCACAGCAGGTGATGGAGATGCCCATAGCGAAGAACAAGCCGTGACAGATACATTGAAGGAAGTAACGGATGCAACGCTTCAAGGTGTGACCATTGAAGAATATTGGGAACATCCTGAACGAAATGAGGCGTATGCCCTTGCCAGATTGGACTTAGACTCCTTTTTAGAAAAGGTAAGGAATTATGAGAGTGGCAAGGCGGAGTATAAGGAACTGTCGGAGAAAGTACGAAAACGAGTAGAACAAAATTCCAAAAAGGCCTTTGATGAGCTTCAGGGCGAACTTGATAAACAATAAAATCACTTAAATAAGAATGCGGCCATGTGAAAAATGAGACGTCGACCATATAAATATTCAATAGGAATAGTATTCAAACAGATGTTAATGGTCGGTTGGCTCGTAAGTACCGGTTGTGGAGGAGGAGCTGCAATAGAGTCAGCGCGCGATGATCCTCCTCCAGCTTGGCTGATGAATATTTCTCAGGAAAAAAACAAGTTGTGTGCCATGGGTGTCAGTGGCCCCACATATTATCCAGAAGATGCAATCGTGAATAGCAAAACGCAAGCGCTGAGTGAACTTGGTCGGTCATTACGATCTCAAGTCAAATCGCAAATGCTTATTCAAGAACATGGAGGATCGGCGAACTACGCGGATGTCGAGATTGAGGATGCGGTCGCATTATCAAGCGACGAAATTTTGGAGTTGGCTGAAGTGAAAAGTCGGTGGATCAATTCCGGTGGGTATCCAGCGCGCGGAACAACAGGGACAGTGTATACGTTAATCTGTACACCGTTATGAGCAAAGAAAAAAATGGCCCACGATTGTTAAGAGTCAACATTCCTCTGAAATTGAGGGCCTGTCCATTCAATAAGAAACACTATTTCATGAAAATTCATCCCCCTATAAAACTTCGGTACATGGTCTATGCCATAACCATCAGCTTCACGATCTTGATATCAACTGCGGCATTTGGTGCCGTGTCGAATCAAGATTTTTGGCTCATCACACCCCAAGAAGCCGCGATGAAGTCTGCAGTGTCAGATACTGATACGTCGGCAACCGACCCGTTTAGTGAAATCGGTCGTGAAATGATGAATATTGGGCCAATTGTTGAGGTGGTAAAGCCTGACGCGGATAAACCCATTGGGTCACCAGTGGAGGTTGTCATCAATTTCCAGGAGCGGTTAGCAAAGATTAATCTGGATAGTTTGATCGTGGAAGTTGAAAAATTCATCAATATCGACATTACTGATCGTGTGAAACCGTTTTGTTCGGACAAGGGAATTCGTATTCCCGACGCCCCACTCCCATCCGGGGAACATACGATCATATTTTACATTGAAGATACAAAAGGCAATCCCACGGAATTGAGTGTCACCTTTATTGTGGCATAAACGTTCATGACATGAAAATGTCAATCGGCCTTGAGGAGATATAGGTAATGAAAAAGATAAAATGGGCTCCGCTCACCCTCTTCCTGGTGCTGCTGATTCCGACGGAGCAGTCATGGGCAGAGAGCTGGCATGAAGTCTACGCAGAAAAAGCAACCTCTGTTGTCTACGTGATGGCTTTGAATAAGGGGCGGGGAAAAGGTGGAAGTTCAGGAACTGGCTCGATCATTGATCGAAGAGGGACGATCCTCACCAACGCCCATGTCGTCACGGATAGCAAACAAAAAAAGACCTATTCTAAATTGCGCGTGTTTCTTAAGCCAGATCGTATTATTGGGAAACCGCAAAATGATTTAGCAAAGCAGTATAATGCCGAACTCATCGCGATCAATCAGAAGTTTGATTTAGCATTATTGAGAATCATTGATCCTCCCGATCATCTCCCCGTCATGCAACTTGGAAATCCCAATCATGTCGTTATTGGAGAGAATGTCGCAGCCATAGGACATCCTGAGCAAGGGGGCCTTTGGTCATTGACCACAGGGGTGGTAAGCGCGGAATTTGAAGACTTCAATGATCGTGAGGGATGGAATCTCTTTCAGACCGATGCCAGCCTCAATCGAGGAAATTCCGGTGGACCGCTGGTAAACAGTCTCGGCCATTTAATCGGAGTCAATGTGCTAGTCGCTCGCATGGCTAAAGACGGTTTTGTCATCACGGACATTAACTTTTCCATTAAATCAACGGTGGTACAACAATGGGTGCGGAAACAGGGAATCGGATTATCGTTTGCGCCATCAACAAAGAAAATGGCGCGTCAACCGAAAGAGAACTCACAGCCTGAAATTCGAGAAGAAGCTCCGAGAGAACCCAAGAAAAAACCTATTGCCCAACCCTCAAAGACGTCAGTAAAAAAAGGCCCAAGGCTGCTTACCAAACCTCACCCTTACGACCAGGAAGAGGTCCTCGAATGGCATGCGAAGTTAGAGCAGGAACTTGATAATGATGCCGATGAGATGCGAAGCCTCATTGACCGACATCGACGGAAATAACATGAAACTAAATACACCGATGATTCCCGCTGGTTATCCCACGAAATGCGCAAGCGCACTTTTCCTTATTCTTGGAAGCATGGCTTTTATGGCGCAAGTGGCCTTTGGTGCCTCCCCTCCTGATGAACAGTTAGATTGTGAAGTCTATGAGAGAGAAAAGTACGGAGTCACTGCGGGCTTTAGCGTGGGCAATTTACTACTGAGTGCGGGACCTGAGGTAACCCTCTCCTATGAACAGGGCATTGCGTGGGACAAGGTCGTACAAGGCCTGATTGCACGATATGTAGAAGTGTGCACGCGTTACAACGCGGGGATGGTAAGCGCGGAACAATATGCCCAACGCGTCAAAGAAATCGAAACGATTCATCAAGAAGCTCAAAGATATGAGCAGCAAATGCTTAAAGCAACCAGAGGACGAGCCAATGATGCCTTTGCTGAACTCGACAATATGCTTCCAAGCCAAGGTCGGGAGCAACAACCGAAGGGCGGGGGGAAATCAATCGCACAAGGACTTAAAGTTCTAGGGACACGCATTGATGACCTCGCTCCTATCAGTCGTCCACTCACGCCCACCAGACCTTGTGAAGCACCAGACATGTTGGGATCATTAGGAGCACGATGCTGATCGTTTTCTTGAGCTCTCTAGCCAGACGAATTTAGCAAAAAACGCCTTTTCATATTTTTTGGTATTTAGTTTTTTAAAAAAGCAAGGAGAAAAAAATGTTGAACTTACAAAAGATTTCGATTCTTATTTTTTTGATATTCTTACCAGCTTGTGGAGCCGGAAAATTAGGTGACACACTGACCAAATGTTTCAACGGATCTAATAATGAATCGTACTCTTGTGATGATCTAAGAGGAAAAGACCCTTGGGGACCATCTTGTTCTTTATTAGATCGACCAACTCCAATTGAAATTTCAGTGACCCATCCTGCCGAAATTGATTTGACTACATATAAGAGTGTGGCATTTACTCAACTTGAGGGGAATTTCGGGGAAGAGTTCAGCACTGCCTTGAAAGAAAAAATTGTGAAGGGTGGCAACTTGTCAGTAGTCGATCGTTCACAATTGGACACCATATTAAACGAGCAAGGATTGACACAGAAAGATATTTTCGAGTCTAAAGCCCGAGCAAAATTAGGTAAGCTCCTGCCCGCAACTGTATTGGTGGTCGGGAAGGTGAATAAAGTCTATTCGGAAGCAACATCTAGCCAACAGGCTACCTGCACGACAACAACAGTAAAGGGCAAAATCAAAACTCGTCCCTGCACAAAAAATTTCCGCACCGGGAACGCAAACATTACCGGAGACATTAGTATTATTAGAGTAGAAACCGGAGAACAAATTCAAGTAAAGCATCTTGCAGCTAAGATGGAGAAAAAGACGGAGAGTACTCAAGGAGAGCCAGACCCCATCAATGAAAATGATTTACACGAGAAAAACCTCAAATCCATCGTTCACGATATGGCCAAGGCTATTATTTCTACCCAAGAAAACCACAGGGTAATCCTATATGAAGATGGAGATTTACCAGGACTAAAACGTGGAATTCTTGAGGCCCAAGCTGGGTCATTGGAAGAAACCAAGAAAATTTTTGCTCGTATCATTTCAAAGGCCGAAGGCAATCCGGACGTTAAGGAAATAGCACTTGCAAAAGCGTATTTCAATTTTGGTGTTGTACAAGGATACGACGGGGAATATCAGGAAGCGGATAGACTTTTATCGTTGTCAGAAAATCAGGCACCAGGGGAACTTAAAGCTGCGAGAATGAGGCAAATAATCAAATGTATGCAGAAAGAAAATCAATGAACATTCAACTGGTCCAAAGCCTCCTAAAGAGGAAAGGTGTGGATGCCAAGTCGTTGGGAAATGTTTACAGCCGGTAATATTTCAAGAGGCCAACGAATGAAAAAAACATTTTCCTTAGTACTCTTATTACTCCTAAATGGCTGTGCAATAGCCCCTCATATAGAGTGGAAAGAATCAAAGCCTGAACCGGAGTGGGTTACTCAGATGAAGAAAGATTCTAATTATTTTTATTACCGCGGCTCTGCCGTCAGGGCAGAGACACTTGAAATTGGAGAAAAGGCCGCACGTCAAAATGCCTTTAGCCAAGTTTCAGAATATCTTGGAACCACGCTAGAGAGCGTATATGAGGGGGAAACCACTGATCATAGTCAAGATATCAAGGATACGATTAAAGCCAGAAGTCAGGCGTTAATCACGAAGGCAGAGACGATAGATTCCTATCACAAAAAAATGACGAGAATCGACAAGAATTCTATGACCGAGCGCTATGATGTCCATGTGTTAATTCGATATCCGAAAGAGGAAGCTGTCAAAGAACGAAAGCGTCAGGATGAAGAAGTCCACAATAACGTGATGGCAGCATTTGATTTGTACAAAAAAGGGAAGAATCATCTTGCAGCAGAGGAATATCAACCGGCTCAAAAATTTTCGCATGAAGCCCTTAATATTCTTGCGAAGGTGAAAGGGACGATTCCATTAGGGAAAGGAAATGTTGCTAATAGCCTAGAACTAGAGTCATTGCTGCGAACACAAGAGCAAGAGGCTATTATGAACATACGTCGAGTCGTTGCCTGGGTGCAGGAGACATCTCTGGATAAGAGGCAGGATCCCTCTCATCTCGCCACTCAAATGAAAGCCACGTTGAGTCAACATGGCTTCACCGTTCTTGATCAACGGCTGGCAGAAGAGACTGGGACTGGACCCACATTTACCGCCGCGTTTAAAGGGGACAAATCTATTCTAAGCCAGTTAAAGAAAAATGGGGTTCAGTTTCTCATTGTCGGCCAGGTTTCCACAGCTTTTAGCAGCACGACGATGAAGCAACATTTTTTCGATGCCCAAGGGGTACTCAGAGTTTTTGCTACTGGTTCGGGAGATACCATCTTGACGCTTCCGATTAATCATCGGGGCTATCATCGTGATCGATCCCGTGCGAGCCTTCATGCTCTAGAAGAAGCCGGGGAAGCAACTGGTGAAATATTGGCCAAAGAATTCCTAAAAAGAGAACAGCAATAGCTGATCAGACGATTAATATCAGCTAAGGAAGATAACGATTTTCAAATCCACATGAAAGGGTGAAATCCAGCTCTCCAGGTATCTTGTTTTCCTTGCAATACTGTTGGGTCCGCGTGCTGTTTTACTTGTCGGTTGTTTACTGATTAATTCCTTCACGGCTTTTAAGCCAATCACCATAAGGATTCATGGTCTCTTTCTGAATGTCTTCTCTTCAATAGACAACGATTACGCCATACCTTTTCATCATGCATCTTGAAAGCCAATCATATCCACAAATTTTTTACAACAAAGCTTCTGTCATCGTCTTAATCTCGCTCTTAGCAACTGCAGGCAGTCTAGCGTATTGGCAAATCCATCCTACAGTGATTGACGCATGGGAAATGACGGTCTATGACCAACGCATGCGGTGGGCAGAAAAAGCATTATCTCACCCTGATATCGTTCTCATAGGTCGAGACTTAGAAAGTGAAAGGCAGTTCGGCCATGGGATTTGGGATCGTGCCGTTTTTGCAAAAGTGATAACAGGGTTGGGGCAAGCCGGAGCATCGGTGGTGTCCTTGGACTTTGCCTTCGTTGGCCCTAGCCCACCCGAGCGAGGCGGACAGATAAGCGACCAACTACTTGCCAAAGCCATCAAGGATATGGGGAATGTCGTGCTACCCCTTCCGGTTCAATTAGGCAACCTATCCCCAGGACGCCAGATTGGTCATGAACGACCGAAGCTAGATCAGTTCAGCAATATGTTTGGCGCACCGCTGAAAGTTACTGACGCGAAACAGCTCGAAACAGCATCCTTGATTGGAAGCATTCTCCCAGAATTATTTGCGAGCACCCACCGATGGGGCCACATTGCATCTGTTTGGGATAAGGATGGAGTCTTTCGCCGCGTTCCGGCATTTCTTCACGTTGACAATCATGCAGTGCCAGCTTTGGGGGTAGCCATTGCGGCAAGCTATCTTAATGCTCAGCCTAAAGGCGTATCCATTGAGCTCGGGAAACACGTGACCATACAAAAGGCGAATCATCCTAATAGCGAAACATCTGCCCCCGTCATTCCTGTCGATGAACAGAATCAACTACTAGTAAGTTATGCAGGAGTATGGAACGACGCACCATTTACCTATCTATTGTTTTCAGATGTATTGGAGACAATCACGAAAGACAAATTGGACGAACTCCAACATTGGGTAAAGGGCAAGATCGTCATCATCTTTCACGCAGGCGCAGAACATGATAAACGACGGACGCCGCTAGAATTACATGCCCCTGGTGGATTCATTCATGCCAATGTGGTTCAGACGATCTTGACGTCTACATTTATGACAGACATATCAATCTGGATAAAGAGACTGATCGTCCTATGCCTAACGATGTTAACGGCGGCATGTGTTGTTTATTTCCCATGGAGATCTGGCTGGATCAGTATCCTCATCGTCATGGGAATATATGTCATGCTCACGCAACTTGCGTTTTCCTCTTCTGGGAAGATCTACCCGCTCGTTCTTCCATTGCTTGGAATCGTCGGCTCTACTGGTCTCGCTTATGCATGGGTAATTTGGACTGGGAAACAACAATTCCAGCATATCGAAGCTACGCTCGAACAATCGCAACATGAACTTGTTCGTGCTCGCGAACGCTTAGCAGAGACCGAGTCAACAGTCGAACAGTTAGAGGAAGATCTCCAAGCGAACAGAACCGAAGCATTGCTCCAAGAAACCAATCAAAAACAAGCAGCCCAGAACGCTCAGAAATTTGAAGCAAAACTCCGTATGGCCGACATAGCCTTGAACGCATCACAACGTGAAATCAAACAACTCGAGAAAGATCTGGAAGTGAGCCAGAGGCAATTTGATGAGACGGAGTTGCACCAACCAGAGGCGCCACAACTCCAAGAACTGGAAAGGCAAAAACAAGCAGCCGAAACCACACTTCAAATCACACAATCCGAAGTGAGTCGATTAGAAAACGCCTTAGCAGAAAGTCGAAAACAAGTAGTTGTGGCTGAGACGAACCAACGAGAAGCTGTTCAGAATGCACAAAAATTAGAAACAAAACTCCATGCCACGGAAACCAAGCTGGACACCTCACGCAAGGAAATTGCACAACGACAACATTCGCGACCCCATTCTCAAGCCACAGCGATCAAGCAGACGATCTTAACCGATCAGGAGCATAAGCAGCTTCAAGAAGAATGTGAAAAACACCACCATATCTGCACAAATGATAGCCTCTTGTTGAGTCAATTTAAAGATCTGAAAAAAGTGGCGAAAACTCACATGTCGATTTTGATTCTTGGTGAACCGGGAACAGGGAAAGAACTCTTCGCTCGAGCGGTACATGATCTCAGTGAGCGATCAGGAGATTTTGTGCCGACAAATATGGCAGCCATTCCCCAACACATGTTCGAGGCACAGTGGTTTGGACATGCGAAAGGCGCCTTTACCGATGCGAAGCAAGATCATAAAGGGTTTTTCAATCAAGCGTATGGTGGAACGATCTTCTTAGATGAAATTGGCGACCTTGCGCTAGACATGCAGGCCAAACTTTTACGGGCACTTGAAACCAAAGTTATTACACCTCTAGGGTCAACACAGTCAAAGACAATCGATGTCCGAGTAGTCGCCGCAACAAATAAAGACCTGCTTCAGGGTGTCAGTGAGGGCTGGTTTCGGAGAGACCTCTATGATCGCCTCCTAGGATTTACGCTCATGTTACCACCTCTTCGCGAACGGAAGAATGACGTAGAATTGCTCGCCCAGCGTATCGTTCAACGAGCAAGCCAAGAATCAGGTAGAGAGAATCTTCAATTATCCAAAGACGCAGTAACCTCGATAAAAAATTGGGCATGGCCAGGAAATATACGAGAACTCGAAAAATGTTTAACGCTCACCGTGGCGTTGACTGATGGGGATGAGATCCGCATGCAAGATCTCAGAATGGACCCGCATGCCCAAGCTCAAAATGAAGGAATAGCCACCACTGATGAAGAAGTGGCACAGGATGTCTCTGGAGACCAAGCACTCCTGCAGTGCCTTCGACAAAACGGCTTTGACATGCAAAACACGGCGAAGACGGTTGGGTGGGAACGCAGCACCGTCACGCAACGATTGAAAGGCTTGTGTTTTCAAGCCTTAGTCGACCATCAATTCGATCGTTCCAATGCAGCGAATGCCCTGGCCCAAGGCGACCCGATCACAGCACGCCTCGTTGAATTGAAACTGAACGGCTACTATGACCATCTCCTGAAACTTATGGCGAGCTGTCGCACAGCCGAAGAAGCGATCGCACTGTGCCGACAACGCTTGAAAAATTTCCCAGACCGCCATTTACATTCCATGGATACTCTCGTTCGGCATAATTTCAAGCCATAATCTTTTCTTGTTCTGAGATAAACTCAACCCATACACTGCAACTTGTGTCCTAGAGCACCAACCTGGTGATGTCATTTAAAAAATGTAGGTTCTACAGCCTAATAGAATGCTCAAAAATGGTTTGCCTAACAAGGCTCAACTCGGTGCCTACATGAGCCTGAGCACAGCTAAACGGCGAGAACGCCGTTTTGGTTATCCCGGCTTTCAATGTAGGGCATTCCTGTTCAATATTTCCTGATTCAACACCCAGATACTTCTGATCCAATCCAGTAATACTGACGACACCGTCCTCAAGCTCTTGCACTTAATCTACCTAGCTGCATCCTTGCATGAATCTGGGCTGAATCCACAGATAAGCAGTATTGTCGCAAGACCCAATCCAACGACCGTTTCTTCTACGTCGTCCACATTAGATTCATAACGTGTGAGTAATTCCGAAGGGTGGACCCAATCCACGCCGCCATCCAAATACCCTACCTTGATCCGTCCATTGCTTTTTCCGAGAATCTGAACGAGTTGATTATCAAAAATCTTGTCCAGATGCCATGTTTCGCCACGGCCGATTTCATTGTAATTGGCCGCACTCACTGTTACTGGAGCGAATCCTACGATGAGGCATAACGTGACTGTCAGAATTGTTCGCATTGTCCGGCTCTCCTTTTTTCATTTTGCCCTCATGTCGAGAACAGTGGAAGTCTTGTGAAACGCATACGAGATATTTCCGATTCACCCCTCATTTATGCGCTTCATCCTTTTCAGGAAAATCATTAAGCAAACGCAATGCCACAGATACGCTGGCATAAATTAATCGACCATGTTTCATTGAAAAACCGCTGAAAACACCAGAATCCATGGTTATAGAGGTCCCGCGGAAATCCCATCTGTCCTGATTGCGTAGGCGCAAAGCACTTCTGCTCTCGTGATATAGGTGCCTGTCATGCGGGGTCAGTCCCGCATGCGCTCGTTGGTACAAGTCTGGTCGGTGCTATGCGATTAAACCCAACTCCTTGCGAATAAAGGCAGTAGGTCCGCATCAGTCTTGATTTATGCTCAATTTCAAGACCTGGCACTTCGCTTGCTTTACAGACGTCAGGAAAGAATTCAAGGCGCCTCATCTCAATGAGGCTGTCTAAGATTTATCGACACTGAGTCTAGGAGCACACAATGAAAATTTTACTGAGTTTCTTAGGTGTGATTGGAATTATTAATGTCATGGTGGTGGGAAGAATCTGTTTTAACCATGCCTTGACCACGATGGAACGTCATCGGAAGTTATCGTCAGATAGAGAGGACTAGGGCCTTTAGATCCTTCTTTCATGGGAATGTTGAAAATCCCCCCCTCAAGATGGCAGGGCATTCGAGGGCCGGCCAGTCAAACTCTTTCCACATACCCGCCAGCTCTGCCGTTCAAGAAATCTTGCCAATATGGGCATTCGGTCATGATGTCGGCGTAGCAAATCGACATTGTCCAGGGATATGTTGTTTCTCGATGATGAGAGGTCACGACGATCAGGTTTATCCTAAAAAAATGGCAGCACGCATGCCCACACAATACACGTGGCTTGATAAATACCAATCGAGAACATCTACGGAGCTATTGAAAAAAGCCATCCCGAAGTCGCTGAGAGGCAACCTGCCTCTGGGCCTATGTGCTTGCGACGATAGGGATTATTCAACACTCCCTCTTCATGCATAGAGTTGATTTTGCTACGCGAGTGTATCCACTTCATTTCCCATACACGTTCAGGCCCGCAGATCAAACTGTTTCTCCCTCGCCTATCGCCATTCCATTGTTTTCCTCTGTCAGCCTGCGTTGACAAATTCACCGCACAACGAATTCTAAGAATTTATTTTGTTTTGCGCGGGATTGACCCCGCATGACGGGATGACGGGTCGTTTCAGATCAAGATGTTTTCTATAAGAGGACTAGCAAAATTATCTTTGATAACAACGCACTGCGTTCCATTTCACGCTGTCAACCATTCTCCCGAGTTTTGGTATTTCATTTGCTTTAGTCATTCAGTAAGTCCACGGGAAACATAACGAATGATTTCACAATGCTTAAGCGATTCATTCACAAATGCTCTCTGCCTAAAGAACAATACCGTTGTGTCCATAGACATATTTATTCATCCAACCTTGTTCTGTGCCCTCCACTAATTGAGGCAGAAGGAGTCGCTGTGCTTACCCCTAACACATTATTTGACATTCTCACTCCCGCAGTCCTCGTGACTGAGAAAGCAGACATTGTCTTTTGTAATTCTGCTTTTCAACAGAAATTTGGTGTGCGGCCAGGACAACAACTCATGAATGCCATGGCCAAGCTCTTTCGTCGTAGCTTGCGGGATTTTGAGAAGACACATGAATTATTGATTGGTAAGGCCAAGGCTTCCGTGACGGATTCATTTGATCAGGCCATACGCCTTCACATGTCCTATCTTATGGGACATGACACCAATCAATCAGGCTTATGGCTTCTCACGATCACAGCCACGGCCAAGTCCAATACGCCTTTTGCATATTATATGAACGCGAAAAACTTGACACCTCGCGAAATTGATGTGGCGGCCCTTACCCGTGATGGCTTGCGTGATAGAGACATTGCTGATCGACTCTGCATTAGCGTTCATACCGTCAACCAACATCTGAAGAAGATACATAAAAAACTTGAAACCCATGCTCGTTCAGAGCTCGTGTCGCTCCTTAATGCTGAGGGGTCACGTTAATTGCCTTATCCAAGGGATTCAGAACTCATGGAGAACGTTGTTACCGTTTGGTTGAAACCATATGACAAATATTCATTATCTAAAGAAACGTAAAAACTCAAAATATCCTTATACATACCGGTTTCTGAAACTTCTCGTACGTTTGACTACTCTGAAATACATATGAGCGTTCAACATGAAAACAGGCTGACGTCAGAAGCGATACGTATGCATATCAATAATCAGAAAAGTAAATCACAAAGGCGTGAACTGCTGTCTAAGCCTTCATTTCCTCAAGACTTACACAAGGAAAAACGAAAGGAGGGGACTTAGAAGTGAAACGAGAAAAATACTAAGCATATTTTTTCTTGCATCAATTAAGACTCATCACACTATCGTGACACCGACAAGACGTATTGGCATAAAGACTAATCATTTGTGGTTGATAGAACAATGCAGAATCATTGCATGCAGTGAACCGGATTAAAGAAATAAATTGTTCGTCAGCCACGAGCAAACATTCAACATGAGGTCAACAATGAAACCACTTAGTCTCTTGATAATTCTCGCACTCATCCTAGCTGCACCGGTTAGTGCGGCACCCATTAACCAAGTCAATTATTTTTCGTTAAGCGGAAATGTTTTTATTGATTTTGAAAGTGTTCTATTATCACCGCTACCAGGTTTCCCGAGTGCCAGTGGAACAAATTTCGATAATATTCTAGACTTAGGTGATGCATCTTTCGCTGAACGTTTTGTTGGCCAAAGTGTCTCGAGCAGTGGAACATCTGATGTTCTATCCGATTCGCCCACCAACCCTTTGTCACTTCAGGTTGGTGCCCCAAATGAAAATGTTACTGTTTTTTCCAGTCCAGGGGAGACTAATGGTGGTGCCATTGCCGGGTTAGGGCCATTAGGATTCCCCGCGCCTTTCAGCATTGGTGATGGAGCTCTTGCCATCCTATTCGATAACGACCAATCGGAGTTCGGCTTCATGTCACCAGGAGGAAATGCAGGAAGCGCGGCATTTAACTTTTTCCGCAGAGATGGCTCACTTATTAACAGCCTAAACCCAATGAATTTAGGAGAAGATTTCTTTGGCTTCTCGCGTGAAGCTGGCACCCAAGATATCGCTGGCATTTCTATTTTCAATACCGACTTCAATGGGATAGGCCTTGACGATATTATCTTTGATGTACCAGGTGATAGTATGCCAAATATTCCTGGCGACCCCTCCGGAGATTCTAATCCACCCGCTCCTGTCCCGGAGCCCTCAACCTTCCTCTTGCTGGGAACGGGTCTAGCTGCATTCGTAGCTTGGAGACAAACGTCAAGACGGAAGCAGCTAGAGTAGTAAGTTAGACATCAAAGAATCTCTCATCATGACTCTAGCTAAGAGGGTCTTTCCCCTCTTCTGCCTACTAAAGATCCTGTCTCTGAGTTTTGTATAAAGACTTGGGGACAGGATATTCCTTAAATAAAGTCGTATCGACTCGAGCCGGGCTCTCATCTCCGTCACAACAAACCAAGCCTGGTCAATTAGTATTCCACCATTGCTCACGCGCTGAAAGTAAACCTGGTGCAACCGCTTGCTGTGATGAAAGGGCTAGGCCTACTTCGAATCATAGAAGAACAAGAACGCCAAATTCCAACCGCACTTCATTGTAGAAAGAGGTCTTGGTTGTGTGGATCCAATTGGTAGACATTCGCTATAATTCAAACGGTTATGATCTCTTTTCTGATCATTCAAGATTTTCATTGGTTAGATCCCTTGTTGTATTCTCCTTTTAGGTACACGACTTCTCTCGCTGAAGTAAAAATAAAGAACCTTGCCGCAAACATGTGGTCTTAGCTGTAGAAATAGATTGTCACCGAAAGGATACGTTATGCCATGGCTCAAATGCATCAATTTGATACTGTTAATTGTGTGTTGTCTCTCTATTAGTGCTTGTCATTACTATCAGGATTATCGACAAAAGAAGGGCACGGCAGATGTGACCGAAGAAAGAGCCGCCTTGATGAAAATCTACCGAGAATGTTTGGAAAAATATGAAAACGATCCCACTATAAGTGGAGAGCGATGTGGTGCTTACAATGATATGTTAAGGAAAGTGGATAGTGCAGGTAATCCGCAGTAGTAGATTTGATCTATTTGCTGCGTTAGTGCCTGTTATTGTAGCAATACCCTAAAAACTCAAGCAAGATATTTAAAGCAAGCTGTCTAATGGTTCACAGTAACCTCATGAAAAAATCCATCGGAGGCTTTGATCTTCAGCTACTAGAGGGAAGCAATACAGATAGCCCCTCTATTGAGGTAGAACAATCTTGAAAATTTCAGAATTCACTTCTAGCGCTACAACGGACGTTGCGGTGATTCTTCCCCGCCTGTGCCGAAATATTCGTTTTTAAGGTATTGGTAGGCTTCGATGATTTTGCGGAGTTCGGGCTCAGAACTTCTGTCACCTTTTCGACTATCTGGATGAAGTTTTTTTGCGCGTTCACGAAATGCTCGCGTCACCACGGGCAACGATGCCCCAAATTCTATATCTAAAACTTCGAATGCTTGAATGGCAGATCGTACCTCTCCTGCCGGCGCCATTGGATCTCCCCCACCACCACCTGCTGCTTCTTTAAAAAAATTAAACAGGTTGATTTTGTTCCGTCTCCGGCGTGGGCGCTGTCGAATTTCACTTTCAAATTCTTCAAAGCGATCCTCAATAAATTCTAACCGGGATTCCAATCGCCGGGCCGCATTCACTTCACAAATATCCTCGATATCCGCCTCAACTACGACCAGCATTCGATCCACTTCCAGCAAACCCTCTTCCACATGCAGGTACGCTTCCATCCGTTCCTGAAACATGGTTTCAATAGCGAAATCCAAACTGAGTTCTGTCTGCGCCCGAAGTTGTGCAATTCGGCGAGTCATCCCAGTGACAAACTTTTTCCGGTTGTGATTATTTAAGGCCATCTGTTCGACTCAAGCATTCCAAGGAGACTCATATCGTAAAACGGGCTAGTGTACCATATTCGTCACGGCCTAATGGGACCAGTCTTTCGCAGCGAAACTATCGTACAGAATGAAATTCGGGCATTGCCCAATATTTAGGAGGCTTGCTATTCTGCCTATCTTTGCGCCTTCTCAGTAAAACCACAAGACTATTTAACGAATTGCACAAAAACCTCTTCATCCTGACGTTTCAATCACTCAATAGACCTTTAAGGAGGATCTGATGACACACAAGGCTTACTTGATGAGCATGCTTCTCGTATTGACGCCTGCACTCCCGTCTTTAGCGGCAAACCCTGCCGGATACGGCGCCGCAGGGGGAGAATTTAATATTAAGATTTCCCGCGTGCCTGCCAATGAAAAGGCTAAAGCCAAAGCCACCAAGGCACCATTCGAAGCCACCCCAGAGATTTTGGCCGAAGGCAAGGAGATTTTCTTGGGACGTGGAGGCTGCATCAGCTGTCATGGTGCCGAAGGTAAAGGAGACGGAGCTGGAGCAAAAAATTTGCCTATTAAACCACGAAACTTCACCAACCCCAAATTCAACAAATATCGCACACCTGGTGAAATGATGTGGGTTCTCAAAAATGGCAGTATGGGACAAACGGGCCGAGTGCCTGGAACAGGCATGTTGCCCGTGGTTCAGCCAAACGGCTTTATCTCCGAATCCGATGGCTGGAAAGTTCTTCTCTACGAACGCAGTCTGGGTGAAAAGAAATAGCCCTTTACGACTAAAAGGGTTTTTTGTAGAAATTTGGGCATTCACCATTGAGACATCCAAAGATGGGATCATTTCTTCCCTATGAGTAATACTTCAAACGACCGACAACCAAACCGCCTCATTCACGAAACCAGTCCCTATTTGTTGCAACATGCACACAATCCAGTGGATTGGCACCCATGGGGTGAGGATGCACTCAAGCAAGCCAAAGAGAACAACAAACCCATTCTCTTATCGGTGGGCTATTCGGCTTGTCACTGGTGCCATGTGATGGAGCGGGAATCGTTTGAAAATGATGCCATTGCCGAATTGATGAATCGGTATTTCATCAACATTAAAGTCGACCGCGAAGAACGACCTGATATCGATGAAATCTACATGCAAGCCACCACCGCCATGAACCAAGGACATGGCGGATGGCCCATGACTGTCTTTCTGACGCCTGACCAAGAACCAATTTTTGCGGGTACGTATTTCCCACCCACCGATAAATGGGGCCGGCCTGGGTTTGGTTCTATTGTGACGAACATTGGAAAGGCCTGGGAAAAAGACCAATCCAACATTGTGCAACAAGCCGAGCGCTTTACCTCTAAACTGCGTGCGGCATTACAGCCAGCGTCTCCCTTGGCGGTCGGTGAAGCTGACATTGAAAGCGCAGTGAAACAATTTGCCCAGGATTTCGACGCGCGCTACGGCGGCTTTGGCCGTGCACCAAAGTTTCCACCGGCCACAGGCCTCTCCTTCCTGCTACGTCAGTATCATTGGAGTCAAGAAGAAAAGATTCTGACGATGGTCACCAAAACCCTTGATGGCATGGCCACAGGTGGCATGTACGACCATATTGGGGGAGGGTTTGCTCGCTATTCCACCGATGATGAATGGCTCGTCCCGCACTTTGAAAAAATGTTGTACGACAACGCCCTGCTTGCCCGTACATATGTCGAAGCCTTCCAAGCCACTGGATTAGAACGCTACCGCCAAGTGGCCAAGGAAACTTTAGATTATATCCTCCGAGAAATGACTGCGCCGGAAGGCGGGTTCTATTCAGCCACTGATGCGGATAGTGAAGGCGTAGAAGGCAAGTTTTTTGTCTGGACACCGGAACAGATTCGAAAAGTCGTCACGGATGAAGAAGATGCCAAGAAATTTTGTGCCTATTTCGACATCACGGAGGAAGGCAATTGGGAAAAAACCAGTATTCCGCGTACGCCAAAATCACTCGAAGCCGTCGCAATAGAATTAGGCTGTTCATCAGAAGAATTACAAAACACGATTGATCGCATTCGCCCTCTCATTTACGAAGCTCGGCTGAAACGTATTCCCCCGGGGCTAGATGACAAAATCATCACCGCATGGAACGGCATGATGATCGGCACGATGGCTGAAGCCGGTCGAGTGCTCAATCACCAAGCGTATCTAGACGCTGCAGTCCATGCGGCGGACTTTCTTCTCACCACATTGTCGAGACCAGAGAACCATTTATGGCGAACCTACCGAAACGGCAAGGCCCATTTGAATGCGTGCCTGGAAGATTATGCCTATGCGGCCGAGGCGCTGTTGGAAGTCTACGAAGCCACAGGTATTGAACGCTATCTGCATGAGGCCGTCGCGCTAGGTGAAAGAATTGTCAAAGATTTTGAAGATCGCGAACATGGTGGATTCTTCACGACCGCAGTCGATCACGAAACCCTTATTCTTCGAGGGCGTGAAGGTGCTGATGGCGCGACACCCAGTGGCAATGCCGTGGCCGCATCCGTGCTCGCGCGCCTCTCTTTCCATTTTGACCGAGAAGATTTTCGGACCGCTGCCACAAACGCCGTCCGGGCCTATGGCCAACAAATTGGGCAAGTACCTCGGGGATTTCCAAAAAGTCTGATGGTCGTGGATCTCTTACTTCGAGGCCCCATAGAATTGGCCCTCGTTGGCGGCAGTGACGGCAAATCCTACCGGCAACTCTGCACGGCAGTAAATAGTTGCTTCCTCCCCTATCGTATTGTGGCTTATCACCAGGACCCTGAGAAAATAACTTCACATCCCCTATTAACGGGCAAGACACTCATCAATGGGCAGTCCGCACTGTATATCTGTAAAAACTTTGCCTGCCAAGCTCCCATCACCGATCCAGAGGCAGTCCCATCTGCACTACAACATCCTCAAGGGACCATGACGCAAACAGGAGCAACGCGCCAAGCTCTCACCACAGATGGCCTACCAGGACATGCTACTCCGCAAGGCACCGGAACCTATGTGGCTAATATCTTGGCCAGTGCTCGAACAGGACGCCCGTCTTCGCATGGCTATACTACGCTGGGATCAACCAGCCTCACCACATCTCGAATTGGTTTTGGCGGCTATCGCATTAGTCTGGGCGTTGACGACCATCGAAATGCCCTAGAAAAAGCGCTCCAAGAAGGATGCAATCTCATCGACACCTCCACGAATTATGCCGACGGACAAAGCGAACGATTAGTGGGCGCCGTTATAAAGGATCTGATTGCCAAACGATTTATGACTCGAGAAGAAATGATCGTCGTCTCCAAAATCGGATACGTACAAGGGAACAACCTGACTCGAGCAGAAGCTCGAGAAGAAGCCGGCAAGCCATTCCCAGAAATGGTCAAATATGGCGAAGGCATTTGGCATTGCCTCCATCCTGAATTTTTAGAAGAACAACTCACCATGTCACTCGACCGGCTAGGATTAGCGACGTTAGATGTCTGCCTCCTTCATAACCCTGAATATTTTCTCTCAGAGGCCAAAAATCGCAATCTATCGCTCAACGCGATACAACTGAACGATCTACGACAGGAATTCTATCGACGATTGGAACAGTCTTTTGTGTACTTCGAATCCCAAGTCGCTGCGGGGCGCATACAATATTACGGCATTTCCTCAAATACCTGTACCGCCAAATTTGATAATCCCGAAGCGACATCTCTGTCACACATGCTCAAAGCCGCTGAAGCAGCTGCGCAACAAGCCGGTCAGACCGCACATCATTTTAAAGTCTTGCAACTACCAATGAACCTCTTTGAAGCTGGTGCTCTCCTGACCCAGAACACGGGGAAGGACAATTCGGAGACAGTCTTATCACTCGCCCGAGAGAAAGAGATCGCCGTGCTAGTCAATCGCCCACTGAATGCCATTCCAGGAAAGGGCGGTGGCATGATTCGCCTGGCTGACCCGCAAGCCGAAATCTCCAATACCCACTTCGAAGCCCAACAACCCAAAGTAGCCGCACTTGAGAATGATTACAAACAAGTTCTTGGGCCGAACATTCCTTCGCCAGACGAAGGTGCGTCACCCCTTGATTACTTCAACTGGGGCGAGGAAATTAAACGCATCCGAGAGTCCGTCCAAAACTTAGAGCATTGGGATCAAATTGAATCGCAAACAATTGCACCCCACGTGAATCGAGTGTTCCAACTACTCACCCAGCATTTCACCGGGCGAAAAGAAGAAGAACAAATTTGGCAATCATGGCGAGATAAATACGTTCCGGAACTCGTCGCCCTCTTAAAAGTCATGCGAATGGAAGCCGCACACAAAAGCGCCAAGAAACTCTCTGAAATTAAAGAAGTGATTGATCCCTTACTGCCAGAAGACAAGCACAAAGAATCCTTTTCCAATAAATCTCTCTGGACAGTGGCCAGCACTCCAGGCGTCACAAGCGTCCTCAACGGCATGCGCCACCCCGTCTATGTCGACGACTCCCTCACCATCCTCCAATGGAAACCTCTCCCCCACCCCCGCCCAATCTTTGAAGCACTGCAAAACCCCTCAAAAGATTGAGTCATGAAGGGCCGCAACAAAGTGTAGGACATCTCTAAAAACCCCTGACAATAATGATGGCATTTGGGGGTACTCCGAGCCAAGGAGGATTTTCTCTGTCGCCACCTCGCCGACTAGTCGTTTGTGATCTCGCCACCCGGAACGAGGCTCTCAGCCAGTACAGCGATCCGTTAGAAGCTCTCGCCAACCTTGTCCCCTGGGAAACCTTTCGTCAAACCCTTGAAGCGGTGCTCCATCGGTCGAAACAGAGAAAGGGGGACGGGCTCTCTATCCGGAAGGGGTGGGTCGATAGGATTGACCCACTTGACTTGATGAAACCCCAATTTCTCAGGTCGCCCATGAATACAATGAGTCACAAACACTGGCTTCACCGAACAGAAAAACCCTTACTGGAACACCACATTTCCATAATTTTACTAGTTTTTATAGGCTAAAATTTTTACGAAAAAACTATAAAGGGATCGTCAAACTGGACCGAAAAGTAACAAGAGTTTGAGCTTGATCATTTTGAAAACGACTAGTTGTTACTATCAGTTATTGCCGCCTCAGTGTCGCACTACATCAAAAAATGAGCGACAAGACTAAGGAGACAGGGGCACACAACGCCCACTTCCCCTCCACGAATGGAAGGGAAGATATGGACTAGGACAAACGAACAACCCATTCAATTTTCCGTCACAGTCATCAACAACATTCATGAGCATTTTTTGCGCGAGTTAGCGCAAAAGAGGGATTACGACACTAACTATGGACGCCATGTTTCTTTTCTTGTTGTTCGTCGTGTTCATGACGATTCTCGGCCTATTTTTAATCTTAAGCAATCCTTCCACAGGATCAAGCGCATCTACCGAGAAAATTGAAGGGACCGATTTCATTCCCTCTCAAATGTTCATGGGAGATGATGGGCTTGGTGGTTTGGCGGTCAATGAACGCACCAAACAACTGTGTTTGTTCACCTCCCCCGAAGTTTCACCTCGGATACTACCGATCGCAGACTTTATCAGTACCGACTTGGTTAAAAATGGGGAAAAATTGGGCGAAGGAATACGCAGTTTTCCCCAACAAGTTGTGACCTATGGGCAAGGGCTTCGCCACCAGAAAGAAGCTCTCATTACAAACCTCCACATGGATGCGGCCAATGGCGGAAACTCGCGAATTGATTTGATCATCGCTGTCCATGACGAGGAAGATCCTCTTCTCATCGTCAACTTTCTAGACATGGAGACGACAGAAGGAGGGATTCTCTTTGAAAAATCTTTGAGCACCGCCACGCATTGGCATAATGTTCTAGATGGTCTTATTCTTGAAGCTGATCAATGTGCTCAATCTCAAGCTAAAGCTAAAGCTAAAGCCCCTAAACAAAAAAAAGCATTAGCCAAATCTGCGCGTTAGCTTCAAAGAAACAACACGTCTTTCTCTCACACCTAAACGTTCAATTTCACGACTCGTTCAGCTTTCCCCAAGGCATCTTTTCTCTCCCAAGAACCCAAGCTAATCTCGTTTTTTTTCGGCTTTTCTCAATGAGTTGATTTTAGTTCGCCCCCACCATACGGGGAATAGACTCATGATACGAAATCCTATTTCCTAAAACCCAACGTCTCTTTATCCACGTTGGCATCCTCTTCTTGGACCTGCCAGCTTCTCTCTCGGAGTTTCTAGCAGCAATGGTGCAATCCCAAGGATTCAAAATCATCAAATATGTGGGGTTAGGTCTTGGGATATTCCTGTCGTATTTCCTAATGTCTGGATGGAATCGTCCCCCATCTCAAGACTTATTTCAAGCCATTGACGCGCGCAATATCTCCCTAGCTCAAGAACTGATCTCCCAAGGCGCAGACGTGAATCAACGCACACCTGAAGGGGCAACACCATTACACTTTGCGGCTCGCCTTGGACAGATTCCTCTGACACAATTATTGCTGGACGAAGGCGCTGACATCCACGCCACCTACCAATCTGTATGGACACCATTACATTTGGCCGCCAAGGGAGGTCACGTTGATGTGGCCAAACTCCTCCTCAAAGATACAGCACAAGTTAACGAAATGGACAACACCATATCTCCACTCCATATTGCTGTACAGGAAGGCCATCAACGCATGGTGGCCTTTTTATTAGCCAACGGAGCCACCGTTCATACTCCATTCAAAGAAGGTTGGACTGCGCTACATTTAGCTGCACAAGCCGGAGACACTGATCTCACTCGTCTGCTCCTTGATGCTGGCGCACCAATTGACGCCTCAAATACCATTGGCTTGACTCCACTGCACTCCGCTGCCTTATCAGGTCAAGTCAATATGACCAAATATCTCCTGTCCCGTGGAGCAACCTGCTCACCCCCGACACAGTCCATTCAACAGATCGAAGCCAAAACGATCAAAAAAGTCGTGGCAGCCCTTGAAGAAATTCTACAACACTGTCCCATCCTCCAAACCTCATAAGCCTACCTCGAAACCCTCTCTTCTTCTAAAAAAATTCCCAAAACTATTCGCCGATTGAATCAAAGCAAATTGACAATAAGTTCGATGAAACCTGTCAATCTTTATAAGACCTACAAACCACCTCCTTCTTAGGAAATCCTTTTCTATTCTGTGATTCATAAAAAAGATTCGGCATGCCAGAACTCACATTACGTCTTCACTCATGAATTGGTTCTTTTCTTGCGCTGCTCGCGGCCATCAGCGAATAGTTGAAAGACCTGCTTAGTAATAAGCATGGGTTGCGCGCAGTCTCACCTCAACTAGCCGCCCTCGCTGCTTCCGTTCCGCCGATTCCTTTGTTACTTGGCATATTGACGTTCACTGATTCGGTAGTTCTCCTGAGTCAGCACGACATTGAACGCTTGGTTGCGAACGACGCCACTGGGCGCTTGAAGCACTGCCAAAAATGTCCTTAAAGCGTCTTTCAGGTTCGTTTTAGTGAGAAGAATCAACAGTCAGAGCAGGAAGGCAAAAAGTCTTCACACAATCACGCTCAATAGACAAGAAAATCATTTACGCATGCAGATGGCACCAGACTTGGTGCCCACGTTCAGGTGGACCTATCATGATCAGGGGAGGATCGTCGGTCTTACAAATATCTATCACTTGAGGACAACGGGGATGAAAGCGACATCCGCTTGGCGGATTTAAGGGCGACGGTACATCGCCGGATAAGACCGTTCGTTGGGAAACGATTGTCGGATCCGGCACAGGATTCGCCGACAAGAGCGCCTGAGTATAAGGATGCTTGGGCTCGGTAAACAGATCCTCGACCGGTGCAACCTCAGCCAGTTTCCCCAAATACATGACGGCAATGCGGTCCGCCAGATATTGAACCACATTCAGATCATGGGTAATAAAGAGATAGGACAAATGAAATTCTTGTTGGAGGTCACGAAGTAAATTTAAGATTTGTGCTTGAATCGAGACATCCAACGCCGACACCGCTTCATCACACACAATAAATTTTGGCTTGAGCGCAAGCGCGCGAGCAATACCAACGCGCTGACGTTGGCCACCAGAAAATTCGTGAGGGTAACGCGATTGATGTTCAGGCCGTAGCCCCACTTTCACAAACAATTCGTTGACCTGATCCTGCAATGCTTGGCCTTTGGCGATTTTGTGTATTTTTAGGGGCTCGGACACAATCGATCCAATTGTCATGCGTGGATTGAGCGAGCTATAGGGATCTTGGAAAATAATTTGCATACGACGACGCGCCTGCCTCAATTCACGGGCTTTAAGCGCGAGGAGATCTTCTCCCTCAAATGTGATTTCGCCAGCTGTTGGCTCCATAAGCCGGAGGATAGAGCGACCAACCGTTGTTTTTCCGCAACCGGATTCCCCGACTAAACCAAGTGTTTCGCCATGGTTCACGTGCAGAGTGATATCATCGACAGCCTTCACCCATGCTGACACACGGGAAAATATCCCGCTGCGCACGGGAAAATATTTTTTCAGTCCCGTGACTTTGAGGAGTGGAGATGAAGAATTCACAGACATCGGCAATTCATTAAGAATGTGGAGACCCATGTAACCAACAGACAGCTTCATGAGACTCCCCGATCTTTATCGTGGGGGGCGATTGAGTGGGACAGTGCTCCAACACCTCGGCGCATCGTGAGGCAAAATGACAGCCTGAGGGATATTGCAACGGCGACGGTACCGTCCCTGGAATGGCTTCCAAGCGTACCTGTCGTTCGCCAGGACGCGGTAATGATTTCAAAAGTGCACGAGTATAGGGATGACTAGGCTGCTGAAAGAGAGTCTTTACCTCTGCCCGTTCAGCAATTTTACTGGCATACATCACAATCACATCTTGCGCAAATTGCGCCACCACACCAAGGTTATGCGTAATCAGCAAAATCGCCATCCCTAAATCTTTTTGGAGGTCAGATAACAAATCAAGAATTTGGGCTTGAATCGTGACATCTAGCGCCGTTGTGGGTTCATCAGCAATCAACAGATCTGGCTTGCAGGCTAAAGCCATCGCAATCATCACTCGTTGTTTCATGCCTCCGGACATTTCATGAGGATATTGGTCGATACGTTGTTCTGGAGAGGCAATCCGAACTTTTCCCAAAAGACCAATGACTTCTTGACGGATCGCGCCCTTCGATAAATCAGTATGGATTTTCAAGACTTCCCCGATTTGATCACCAATCCGCATCACGGGATTCAACGAAGTCATGGGTTCTTGAAAAACCATGGCAATAGATTTTCCTCTAATTTTCCGCATAGCCGACTCAGGCAAACTCAACAGTTCTTGCCCCTTAAAAGTGATCGTCCCACCTACTACTCGCCCAGGAGGAGAGAGCAATCGCATGACGGATAAGGCTGTGACAGACTTCCCACAACCCGACTCCCCAACCAAGGCCAATGTTTGTCCGCCAAACAGCGTAAAGCTCACATCATCAACGGCTTTGATTTCGCCTTTGTCCGTAAAAAACGATGTTTGCAGATTCGAAACCTGTAAGAGCGGATGGGTTCGAGATTCCATTTATTAACCTGATGAATATTTCTCGTAAAAAATCCAGCTGACAGGAATGGCCAAAAAAGTCGTCCAGCAAGGCCGCAGCCAATTTGACGCGCAGAGCATACGTACAGTACGTGAGCACGGCAAAATGGCGAGAACGCCGCTGGCGGTTTTTTTCAACATTCCTTTATCGACTTCGCAATTTGGGATTTAGGGCCTCACGTAAACCCTCTCCCACGAGATTAAAGGCCAAGACGACGACAAAAATTGCCATGCCGGGGATAAAAAACAACCAAGGCGCATCAAAAATAAATCCTTTGCCATCGGAGAGGATATTCCCCCATGTGGCATCTGGAGGCGGAACACCAAAACCCAAAAAGCTCAATCCCGATTCCGTCAAAATAGCCGAAGCGACACCAATAGTGGCAGACACAAACACCGGCGCTAAGGCATTCGGCACCATATGACGAAATATAATTCGGCTTTCTGGTATTCCCAACGCCTTCGCAGCAGTGACATAGTCCAATTCTCGAATTGACAAAAACTCTGCTCGAACGAAACGTGTGGTTCCCATCCAACTAAACAAGCCAATGATAATCATGATGGTATAAATACTCGGAGGCAACAGAGCTACTGCAGTCAGAATAAGAAAAAATGTCGGAAAGCACATCATCGCATCGGTAAATCTCATGATGAGCGTATCAATGGTGATAAACCCTAATTTAACATGCCCGTAAAACCCAGCCAGGCCTCCTAAGAGAATGCCTATGCCCAAGGAAATCCCAACGGCAACAAAGCCAATGGACAATGACACAAACGAGCCTTGGAACATGCGGGCGAAGACATCCCGCCCTAATTCGTCCGTGCCCATGAGATAGACACCAACGAATGGTTGATCGGCTGGAAGACTACCTGCTGATGGGGCAGAAAAGGGGGGAAGAAATTTATCTGTTAACCGGACAACTTCTGGATCAAACACCACCCACCATTCCGTGAGTGCTTTTCCACCTAACGCCGTCAGGAGCAGGAGCATTAACACCCAAAACCCAAAGACTGCTTGATAATCTTTTTTAAAGACGCGAAGAAATTCTTGCCAGGGTGTTTCTGGAGGAGCCATCGCTTCGGGGTCGAGCGACGTCGTACCAACTTGGCTCAAAGCTGAGGTTTCTTCTCCGTTCATAAACAGATGGCTTTCAATTTCTGCGCATTAATGCAAACGAATTCTTGGATCCACGACAGCGTAGAGAATATCCGAGAGTAATGTGCCTGCCAACGTGAGGACAGCGGCAATAAAATTCAAGGTCATAATGACGGGAAAGTCTCGCGATAAAATGGCTTCATACGCCAAGCGCCCCAATCCTGGCCACGCAAAAATCTGCTCAAAAATTACGGACCCGCCAATGAGGCCTGGGAGTAACAGGCCAAACATTGTGACAAACGGGAGCAAGGCATTTCCCAGTGCATGCCTATAAATAACTGTATCTTCTGCAAGACCTTTGGCTCGCGCCGTCCGCACATAGTCTTGGCTTAAGACCTCTAGCATTTGAGAGCGAACATAGCGGGACAGAACGGCAATCCCACCAACAGCTGCCATGACAGATGGAATGACCAAATGCCAGACACGATCCATCATTTTGTATGCAGGCTCCGCATGCTCCATGCCAAACGTCTTAATGCTAATGACGGGAACTCCAAACCATCCAACGACCCACATAATTGCCAAATAAGATAAGAAAAACCCAGGAATGGAAATCAGCGCATAGGATAAAAACACAGTACCCCGATCATACACCCCACCTCGAAACACTGCCCCGTAGATTCCGGCTGGAAACGCCAATGTCCACACTAAGAGTGTGGCAACAATAAATAGAGGAAGAGAATTGAGAAATCGATTCCAAATTTTTGGAAGGACGGGCTGGCTATCCTTAAAGGATTTCAATTCTCCAGATGCCAAATCTCGAATCCAATAGACATATTGCATATGAAGGGGATCATCCAAATGAAACGCCGCACGAATTTTGGCGATATCTTCCGGCTTCATTCGTGGATTCATCGGATCCACTTCGCTTGGCTCGCCCGGCGCGAGGTGGATAAATGAATGCGCGACAAAGGACACAATGATCAAGAGAATCAATCGTTGCCCAATGTTTCGAAGAATAAAATTCCACATCGTCAGTGCATCAGGATAAAATTAGGTGCGGCTCAAACACTAAAAATCTGGGGTAAATTCCAGCTTGCGCCATTTGTGAAAATGGAAAGTCACATCTCCACTCTTGGTAGGATAAATCTTTTGATAGTCTTCTTTGCCATCAGCGCCATCATTGACCAAGACAATCTTTTTATCCAACACCCTCGTACTTAATGGTGCATACAAGAATGTATAGGGTTGATCCTCATGGATCAATCGATGCAGTTCGTGCGTGAGTTGTCGTTGCCGATCTCGATTATATTCTTGCCGTATACGAACAATGAGTTCGTCTGCTCGTTGACTCGTATAGCCAACAAAATTCAATTGTTGAGGCCCTGCTTGACTCGAATGCCAAATCTGATAGAGATCAGGATCAATACCCATGCTCCATCCCAACACGACGGCATCAAAATCTCCAGTATTCACAAAGTCCCCCAAAAATACAGCCCATTCGAACACTTGGGTATTCACTTTCACGCCAATTTTTTTCCAGGCATTTTGCGCAATGATCATCAGATTTTTTCGAATGGGATTGCCGTTATTGGTAATCAAATTGAACTCGAAAATTTTACCATCTTTTTCTAACCATCCATCGCCATTGAGTTTCCATCCATGCTGCTGAAAGATCGCTTGGGCTCCTTGAGGATCGTAAGGCAACGGTTGAATGGCTGGGTCATACCATTCGGTATTCTGGGGATAGGGCCCGGTCGTCCGTTCGCCTTCTCCATACATAAGGTATTGAATTATCTCACCCACATTGATGGCCATCCCCAACGCTTTCCGAATGTCCGCATCAGCAAACATTGGCTTTCGATTGTTATAACCAATATAGGTGTAGGCAAAACCAAGGCTCGAGAACCATTGATAGGTTGGATCGTTTTTATAGCGATCAACTTGATGTGGTTGCGCCCCATAAAAGTCGATAGCTCCCGTGCGAAATTCGACTTCTTGAGTAAAGAGTTCCGGAATAATCCGCATATAGTAATCCTGATACTGTGCAGGCCCTTCCCAATAGTCATCAAACCGATTGAGGTGAATATATTCATCTCCCTGCCACTCCAGAAATTGAAATCGCCCAGTGCCAATTGGATGTCGGTTGAATTGGCTATCTCGCATCCCGAACGTTGCCTGTGCCTCCTCTGATAAACCTCGATCTCGTTTTTCACGATCCATCGTTGCATCATTGAGCAAATGTTCTGGCAGGATACCCATTGTCCAAGCATTAATCGCAGGAGAGTATAAGCGTTTATAAATGATCTTCACCGTATAGGGATCGACAATCTCCACGGTTTTGATTGGTTCGAAATCCGGCGTCCGAGGCGAGAGGTTTTTCGGGTTCATGATCGCTTCATACGTAAACTTCACATCCCCTGCATCGAACTCATGACCATCTTGGAAATTCACACCTTTACGCAAATGAAATACAATGGTGGGATTGTGTTCACCTACGGGAAGAATTTCTGGGAATTTCTCACGCAGCGCATCTTTTGTTTCTTTTCCCAGTTCTTTCGGATAGCGAATCAATTCATTGTAAGGAAAATGCTCGAAGTACTGCTCTCCCAGAATGGGTGTCAATCGATCAAATAAATCTTGGTCGACCTGAGAGAGATTAAACGCAACCCGCGCCGGAACCTTAACCGTCACGACGACGTCTTTCAGCTGCGGCTTCCCATCCGCATCAGGCAGTAGTAAAGAGATGGTTTCTTCCCGTTGGGTAGATGGTAAGAGTTCCAGCGATTGAACATACCTTTTCAGACCTTCGTCGGCTCCCGCAATCCAGGTTTTTTGTATGCGATGTAATAAGACGGTTCCAGTCACTTCTGTTCCATCAGGAAATCGATGATAGGGATTCACAGCTAGGTATGCCCGTTCAGTAATCTGCCAATCAGTAGCCAATCGTCCACGTAAATCAAGATTCTCATCCAAGTCCAACAGTCCTTCGAATACGTGACTCACAATACCAGAACTGGCTGAATCAGCATTTAATGCTGGATTGAGTATCTTGGCATCTCCACTCGAACCTTCAATATAGGTCACGAGACGATTGGGGTTTCCAGCTGCTTGATTTTCGTAGGTGGGAACCCAAACGTACGATTGCAGAAGAAAGAGAACCAGAACAAGGGGGATGAAGAGAAGAAGACGTTTAACAAACATTTTCTATCGGAAAAACCTTAAAAACAAAATTTATTTCAATGGTATCAAGAACTTCCAGGGGAAGCCATGCCCGATACTTCTTATACACTAGAGAGTTGAATTTCGAACGCGATGCGACCTTGAGTGGAGATTCAACATTTTCATAATATTTCACTTGCAGTCTTTTTACGATTTCGCTAGAATCCCCGTTCCTTTTTTTTGACAACATTTATAGTATTGCTATAGATGAGATTTCTTTCCAAACCTTAGTGCTGCAACATTTTCTTTCTACATTCAAGCCACATGTCTGCAGGAACATCTTTACATTCGCATCCCTTCCCTCATAGCCGGGCGAGCTCTGTGTCCTATTCGTCTTTATTTTTCCCCCAATCTGACGTTCGACACGCAGAGGTTTCTTTCCTGGATCGTTTCTTGAAGGAGGTTTGTTCATGGAGGAGTGGTCTCATTCACGCACCGTCTTAATCGTTGACGACCATCAAGGTCTTATTTCTCTCATTCAACGGTGTCTTTCTCGAGAAGGGTTTCACACCGCGTACGCTCATAGCGGGCAAGACGCGCTCACCTGGCTATCACAACATCACGCTGATCTTCTTCTTCTAGATTTGCAACTCACCGACATGGCCGGTGAAGAGCTCATCAATCAACTCTCGCAACGCAGCCTCACGCTCCCATTTATCGTCGTCACCGGTCAAGGGGACGAACGTCTGGCTGTCAAGATGATGAAACGCGGCGCCCGCGATTATTTCATTAAAGATAGCAGCCTTATCGAACTCCTTCCCTCTATCGTGACCCAAACATTTGAACAAATTCAGCAAGAGCAACGACTCAAGCTCACGGAGGAAACGTTACGCGAAGAACGCGAACGGATGACCATTACACTGTCTTCAATCGTGGAAGGCGTCTTCACGACTGATACGCGTGGGCGACTCACCTATATGAATCACATGGCCGAAGAAATGAGTGGATGGAAACAACAAAACGCCATGGGACGATCGATTGAAGAAGTTGTCCGTTTTCTCCATGCGGGAGTCAACGAAGAAGATGACCATCCCGTCACGCATGTCTTGGAAATGGGCTCCCCTCTTCACCCATTAGATCATTATCCCTTGTTTGATCGCACCAGCGGAGAACGACCAGTGGTCTATAGCGTGTCTCCTTTACGACGATCAGACGGCAATCTGTTAGGGGCCGTCTTGATTCTGCGTGATATGAGTGAACGTATCAAATTAGATGAAGAACGACTGAAAGCCAGTAAATTAGAATCCTTGGGTCTCCTCGCCGGGGGCATCGCCCATGATTTCAACAATCTACTGACATCAATCCTCGGCAACATTTCTATGACAAAAGCCTCTGTTAACTCTCAAGATCATTTATTTACGTTTTTATCTGAAGCAGAGAATGCCTCCCTTCGGGCAAAAAAACTCACACAACAACTCCTGACATTTGCCAAAGGGGGCAGACCCCTCAAAAAACCCATAGCGCTTCAACAGGTTCTCACAGAATCGGCCTCATTTGCCCTCTCTGGATCTTCGACTCGCTGCCAATTTGACATACCGAACGACCTTTGGCTTGTCGAAGCGGATAACGGACAAATTGGGCAAGTCATTCACAATTTGATCGTCAACGCAGACCAGGCCATGCCCTCCGGTGGTGCGCTCTCCATGACTGCTGAAAATGTCACCTTAACGTCGGAACAGGCCAAACAACAACATCTTCCCGCCGCTGGAGATTTCATTACACTCAAGATCGAAGATAATGGATGTGGCATTCCCACGCATGCATTGCACAAAATCTTTGACCCCTATTATTCAACGAAATCTAGTGGAAGCGGACTCGGCTTGAGCACAGCCTACTCTATCGTCAAGAACCATCATGGCATGATTACCGCCGCATCTGTTCGTGACCAAGGCACAACGTTTGTTATCTACTTGCCTGCCTCTCAAGCAACCACAGCAGCTCAACAGCACTCACATTCTGCCCTCACAGGCGAAGGGCGCGTTCTGGTCATGGATGACGAAGAATCAATTCGCCTCCTCTTAGGCGAGATGCTTCGACACCTTGGGTATGATGTGCAGTGTGTCGCAGAAGGGAATGAAGCACTTGAATGCTACCAGGAAGCGTATCACACGCATCAACCATTCAATGCCGTCATTTTGGATTTGACCGTCACTGGTGGATTGGGGGGGAAAGATACCGTCGAACAACTGCGGCTGTTCGACCCTCAAGTCAAAGCCATTGTCTCAAGTGGATATTCCAATGATCCTGTACTCTCACGCTACTTAACATTTGGATTTCGCGGCGTCGTGGCCAAACCATTTCGTTTAGCAGAACTCAGTCAAGTCCTGCACCAAGTTACCACCTGACCAGCAAAAAGGAAGGCATACACGAAAGAAGTGTTGTACTAGCCTACAACTCGACTTTGACGTCACCGTCTTCCACCTTGGATTCGTAGGATTTAATATTGCTGGAGGGGTTATTCACGCAATTCCCAGTTTTGACATTGTATTCCCATCCATGCCAGGGACAGGTCACCGTCTCTCCCTCTAAATCACCTTCACCTAATGGCCCACCACGGTGAAGACATGTATTATCGGTCACGTGAAACGACCCATCCACATTGAACACGGCTAAACATTGGTCTTTGACTTCTACGACAATTCCAGTCCCCGGACTCACGTCATCAATTTTTGCTATTTGAATCCACTCTCCCATATTTCTCTCCTCATTCTCTTAGGATCAATACTGCATGACCTATGATGATTTCTGAATCGGATCCTTAATTTTCTTCAGCATACTCGAAAGCGTTGGCGATGATCCGCCCTCTTCCTTTTCCCCTTGTTCGATTTGGCTCACAAGTGTCCGTACGATCTGAACGAACGCTGCTGTCTGGGGAGACTGAGGGTCTTTGACCACAATGGGTTTTCCCTCATCACCGCCTTCTCGAATAGCTGGATCAAGAGGAATACGTCCAAGGAATGGGATCTCGAATTTTTTCGCCGCCTCTTCCCCTCCACCATGGGAAAATATTTCAGTGCGCTCTCCACAATGACCACACACAAAATGACTCATATTTTCGATCACGCCCAGCAACGGCACATTCACTTTCTTAAACATCGTCATGCCTTTTCGAACATCTGAGAGCGCGACGGCTTGAGGAGTCGTGACCGTAATGGCACCGGTTAATGGGACAAGCTGAGACAGAGTTAACGGTACATCTCCAGTACCTGGGGGAAGGTCAATTAACAAATAATCAAGTTCGCCCCAGACCACATCGCGAAAAAATTGCTGAATAGCCGAATGAACCATCGGGCCGCGCCACACAACCGGCGTATCCTCTGGAACAAAAAATCCCATGGAGATGACTTTCACACCCTGCCCTTCAGCGGGAGTAATTTTCTCGCCATCTTTCACCGGCTCTTGAGTCACGCCAATCATCATCGGAATATTCGGGCCATAGATATCGGCATCCATCACCCCAACGGCAAACCCTTGTTGCTTGAGGGCCACGGCCATATTCACGGTCACCGTGGATTTCCCCACTCCACCTTTCCCACTACTCACAGCAATAATGTGCCTGACTCCAGGAAGAGGGTTTTCTTGAGGCGGACTCGCGGCGGCGGCAGATGGGGAGGGCTGTTGTTCTTCAGGCATGTATCATTCTCCTTACTTCAAATATCATTGGGGATTGCGTTCCGACGAAACAGAGACAGTAAACCATAGAACATACTCATCCATACAGGGTCTGTTGAAAAAAACTACCAGCGCCGTTCTCGCCCCTTCCCAGTGCTCACATACTGGGAGGACGCTCCGCGCGTCAAAATGGCTGTGGCCTTGCTGGACAGACTTTTTTGAACAGACGGCAGACTATGTTGCCCTGCGGGTTTTTGCCAATGATGAGCTGTATTATTCCACGCTCCCATACAGTCAATTGCAGACTTGTCCTCAAACTCTCGTAAAATGAGCGCTAAAAATGGTCTCCAACATGAAGCCTTGCTGAAGAGAGGACTCAAGGTATAGGGAAAAATTATCTATCGAAGAATTCCTAGCCAAGCTGGGTCGCAAATTTCTTGCGTGAACGCCCAACAAGGGGTTCATGATGATTCTGACGATTGGCGGCAATCACTGGATCCAAGATTTCTCCACATGTAATACATCGCCATCCCGAAAAATACATGGCACCAGCTTCATCAGCCACATCTCCAAATTTATCCTGAATCATAATACCCTTACACCGTGGACAATCCATGTGCAGTACCCCTTCCTTACTTAACAACAGCATAAATTAAAAATGAATTCGTACGTCAGTCTAGTTAGCAAGGGAGATACCGAAAGTTAGACTGACTAAGCTGTTGATTTAGAAGGTATTTCTTGAATGCCAAAAATTACAAATGTTTCATTATGAAACAGTACATTCTAATTCACACTCAAAGTACTTACATAAACTATTGATTATATTAGACATTAATTCATTAGATACCAATTCGTACCAAATGATCCCAAAATGAAACAACCTACACCTCTGGTTTAAGACCAAACTGCCTGACTTTTCTCCATAAGGTGGATCGACCAATGCCCAACTGTCGAGAAGCTTCCTGAAAATGCCAACCCGATTTATCCAACGCCCGACAAATGGCCTGTCGCTCAATTGCTTGCAATGATTCCGTATTCGTCCACTCTCGATGCTCTAAAGCATGCCGTTGCAATTCAGCAGGAAAATGCTCAAATTGTAGAATCGACTCCTCACAGCATACAAACGCATGCTCCATCACATTCTGAAGTTCACGGATATTTCCAGGGAAGGGATACTGCTCTAGGGCCATAAGCGATTGAGGAGAAAGCCCCGTAATCTCCTTGTGCATGTCCCTATTGAATTTTTCACGAAAATGATTCACCAATAATGGAATATCTTCCGAACGCTCTCGAAGTGGAGGCAACACGATGGGAATGACTCGAATCCGATAATACAAATCCTCACGAAAGCGTCCTGCCTGAACCGCCTCTTCTAAGTTTCGATTC
>JAJDBS010000129.1 GCA_029261235.1 Nitrospirales bacterium | reverse complement strand
TATGGCACAAACGTCGCTTTCCCCAGATCTCCCATCACCTTCGTGAGCGCTGACGTCAAGGTCGTCTTGCCATGGTCAACATGCCCAATGGTACCCACATTCAGATGTGGCTTCTTCCGCTCAAATTTCGCCTTCGCCATCCTCTTTCCTCCTCAAATCACTTTGCCATAAAAGAATAGTTCACAAAGAGAGGCTTCACTCACCTTGATTTTTCTTGATTATTTGCTGAGCCATTAACTTAGGAACCACCTCATATGACTCAAACTCCATGCTATAGGTCGCTCGCCCCTGAGTCTTTGATCGTAAATCCGTAGAGTAGCCAAACATCTCACTCAATGGAACCGCTGCATCAACGACCTGAGAGCCACCTCGAGCCTTCATTCCATGTATCTTCCCTCGCCGACTATTCAAATCCCCAATAACATCACCCATAAAATCCTGAGGCACCAAAACCTCTACTTTCATAACCGGCTCCAGCAAAACCAAGTCAGCCTTCTGGCAGGCACTTACCAGCGCCATCGAACCAGCAATCTTAAAGGCCATCTCACTAGAGTCAACTTCATGAAAGGAACCATCATACAACGTCACCTTCAGATCCCTGAGCGGATAGCCAGCCAAAATACCACTTTCCATCCGTTCTCGTACACCCTTTTCTACAGGGGCAATAAATTCTCTCGGGACAGACCCACCAACAATTTTATTGACAAACTCCAACCCCTTACCTGACTCTGCCGGCTCAACTCGCAGCCATACATGACCATACTGACCTCGCCCACCCGTCTGCTTTACATATTTTGCCTCAGCCACCGCCATACCACGAATTGTTTCACGATAAGCGACTTGAGGCTTTCCTACATTTGCCTGGACCTTAAACTCACGCAAGAGGCGATCAACGATAATCTCCAGATGCAATTCACCCATACCGGAAATAATGGTCTGCCCAGTCTCTTCATCAGTTTTAATACGAAAAGAAGGATCCTCTTGAGCAAGCTTCTCTAAGGAATACCCCATCTTATCCATGTCCTGCTTGGTCTTTGGCTCGACAGCCAGAGATATTACCGGCTCAGGAAACTTAATGACCTCAAGTAATATCTGATTATCTTCGTCACACAACGTATCCCCAGTTCTCGTATCCTTCAACCCAACCGCAGCAGCAATATCACCAGCAGAAACCTCACCTATCTCCTCGCGCTTATTGGCGTGCATTTTCAATAATCGACTAATGCGCTCTTTTTTGCCCTTGGCCATGTTATACACATACGAGCCAGCAGTGAGCTTTCCTGAATATACTCGGAAATATGTCAATTGACCGGAAAATGGGTCAGACATTATCTTAAACGCAAGCGCAGCAAACGGCTCACTATTCTCTGGCTTACGAGTAATCTCTCCCTCAGTGACCGGATCAACACCTCGAACAGGAGGAAGATCAAGCGGAGAAGGAAGATAATCAACAACGGCATCCAACAACGGCTGCACACCCTTATTCTTAAAAGCAGAGCCACAAAACACTGGCGTAATCTTTAATCCTATCGCTCCTATGCGAATGGCTCTTTTAATTTCGTCAACCTCAAGGACTTCCCCACCCAAATAACGCTCCATCACGCCTTCGTCAAACTCGACAACTGCATCAAGCATTTTCTCACGATACTCTTTTGCCTGTTCTACATTCTCTTCAGGAATTTCTCCCGTCACATAGTCAGCACCAAGAGTCTCATCATCAAAAATCAATGCCTTCATGGTAAGCAAGTCTATGACCCCCCTAAATCCGTCCTCTTTACCCAAAGGCAACTGCAAGACGACAGGGTTTGCGCCCAAGCGATCAATCAACGTCTGAACCGCAGGAAAGAAATCAGCTCCAACGCGATCCATTTTATTCATAAATGCAATGCGCGGAACCTCATACTTATCAGCCTGCCTCCATACAGTTTCCGACTGAGGCTCTACGCCCTGGACAGAATCAAACACAGCAACCGCCCCATCCAAGACCCTCAAGGAACGCTCAACTTCAATCGTAAAATCAACATGGCCCGGAGTATCAATTATGTTTATCCTATTATCTTTCCATGAACAAGTCGTAGCAGCAGAGGTAATAGTAATACCCCGCTCACGCTCTTGCTCCATCCAGTCCATCGTGGCCGCCCCCTCATGAACTTCACCAATCTTGTAGGATACACCCGTATAAAATAACACGCGCTCAGTAGTCGTGGTCTTCCCAGCATCAATGTGGGCCATGATCCCGATATTACGCGTTCGACTCAGACTAGTTTCAGTTATCACAATTCCTCACACAAGAATGCCGCAAGAGATCTTGTCAATTAGGAGCACTACGAGAAAGCCAACTCCTACTCAGAACAAGCTCACTGCAGCATACATTCCAACGATCACCACCGATAATGCGCAAAAGCCCTATTCGCCTCAGCCATACGATGAGTCTCATCACGCTTCTTTACGGCCGATCCGTTATTATTAGCAGCGTCCATCAACTCCGCCGCCAACCTTTCCCGCATACTCTTTCCGCTTCTCGATATCGCACAATCCTTAATCCAACGCAACGCCAACGCGATCTGGCGAACAGGACGAATCTCTACAGGCACCTGATAAGAAGCCCCACCAACCCTCCGAGATTTAACCTCAACCATCGGCTTCACATTACCAAGTGCAGCATGAAAAACCTTCAGCGGCTCATCTCCAGTTTTCTCCTTGACGATATCAAAAGCGCCATAACATAACCGCTCCGCTGTACTCTTCTTACCATCGCGCAAAAGAATATTAAGAAATCTACCGACAACTGGATCCTTGTAAACAGAATCCTGAACAACTTTTTGGCGAAGAACTAGAGGCCGACGTGGCATTGATAATCTCTTCCAGAGTTATAAAGCTAGTAAATAAATTTGCCCAAAGAAGGAGAAGGGATTACTTTGGTCGCTTTGCTCCATACTTCGAACGACCCTGCTTGCGGTTCGCGACCCCCACAGCATCCAAGGCCCCACGGACCATGTGATATCGCACACCAGGGAGATCCTTCACTCGACCACCACGAACCAGAACGATTGAATGCTCTTGCAGATTATGCCCCATTCCAGGAATATAAGCCGTAATTTCCAAGCCAGTCGTCAACCTCACCCTGGCAACCTTACGCAGGGCAGAATTTGGCTTTTTCGGCGTCGTCGTATACACGCGCAGGCAGACGCCTCTTCTCTGAGGACAGCTATTCAAAGCGGAGCTCTTACTCTTCGCTTTAATCGTCTTTCGACCTACTCGAATTAATTGATTGACTGTTGGCATATTCTTCCTAAGGTAATAATCAGAATTAAATCACGATTTAACTTAAATCTTTCAGGGGAACCAGCCGATCTTATAGATTTAAGCTACTACTGTCAAGACAAAATGAATAATTCATGGCAATAAAATAACTAAACACCTGCAATCATCACACCTTCGCAAGACCTGAATCTTCACCCAACGCTGGCGCTTCATCCTCTGCTGGCCTCGGAACAAATGTTTCACGATATTCACCCCAACCAGTCCCTGCAGGAATCAGCCTACCCACAATCACATTTTCCTTCAATCCACGCAGCTCATCTATTCGGCCGTTAATCGCGGCCTCAGTGAGAACTCTTGTTGTTTCCTGAAAGGAAGCCCCAGATATAAAGCTGTCCGTGCTGAGCGACGCCTTAGTAATACCCAACAAGACTGGGGTACCTAATGCTGGCTGCCCACCATCCGCCAATACCTGTTCATTTTCGTCATCAAAGACAAATTTATTCACTTGCGTCCCTGGCAAAAATGATGTATCGCCCGCATTTTCAACCCTCACCTTTTTCAGCATTTGACGCGTGATAACCTCGATATGTTTATCATTAATCACCACACCCTGCAAGCGATATACTTCCTGAACTTCATTCACCAAATATTTCTGTAACTCACGTGGACCAAGCACACTCAAAATATCATGCGGGTTAGCCGAACCATCCATCAACGGCTCACCAGCTCGAACCCAATCGCCCTCATGAACATTTATATGACGACCCCGAGGGATCAAGTACTCCTTCACATCACCAATCTTATTATCCACCGTGACCTTTCTAAGGCCTTTGACAAATCCACCAAACGAAACCTCTCCGTCAATTTCACTCACAACAGCATGCTCTTTCGGCTTTCTCGCTTCAAATAATTCTGCCACACGAGGCAAGCCACCGGTAATGTCCTTGGTTTTTGTCGTCTCACGAGGAATCTTCGCCAAAACATCACCTGGATGAACTGTCCCACCCTTTTCAACAAAGATATGAGCACCAACTGGCAGCAGGTAACGCGCAGGCGACCCTGAACTCAACTTAGCTGTCTTCCCAGAGTCATCCTTAACGGAAAGACGCGGACGCAAATTAGTACCAGCCTGCTCGATAACCACGCGACGAGACAAACCAGTCACTTCGTCGACTTCATCCTTAATCGTGACACCTTCCGAAATATCGCCCAGTGCCACCTTTCCTCCTACCTCAGTCAGAATAGTCAGCGAGTAGGGATCCCATTCTACAAATTTCTGCCCGATTTCAACTTTTCCGCCATCTTCCACTTTGACCTTCGCACCATAGACCAAAGGATATTTTTCACGTTCACGCCCAGTATCATCAAAAACCCCAATCTTGGCATTTCTCACCATAACAACCCAATCACCCTGCTGGGTCTTTACTGCCATATTGGGATTATGGAAATCTGCATTCTTTTTCGCATCAAAGCTCAAATACTTCACAACACCAACATGCTTCGATTCGAGCACTGTCTGCGCAACAACCTTACTAGCCGTTCCACCAATATGGAAAGTCCGCATTGTCAGCTGTGTGCCTGGCTCTCCGATCGATTGTGCGGCAATCACACCAACAGGCTCCCCTTTTTCTACAAGACGGCCACGAGCCAAATCTCGCCCATAACAGCTTACGCATACACCCCAGCGTGACTCGCAGGTAAGGACCGAACGTATTTTTATCTGGTCAATGCCAGCTTCAACAATAGTTTGACAAAGCTCCTCATCTAATTCCTTATGGGCCTTTACAAGAATCTCCTGTGTAACAGGGTCATGCACATCGTCCGCGGCTAACCGACCCAGAATCCGCTCATCCAACGGCTGAATAACCTCACCACCTTCAACTAATGCAGAAACAATGATGCCGTTGGTGGTAAAACAGTCAGGTTCGCTGACAATAACGTCTTGAGCAGCATCAACGAGGCGCCGAGTTAAATACCCAGAATTGGCCGTCTTTAATGCAGTATCCGCCAAACCTTTTCGTGCGCCATGCGTGGAAATAAAATACTGCAACACGGTCAGACCTTCACGGAAATTGGCGGTAATGGGTGTTTCAATAATTTCTCCAGATGGCTTAGCCATTAAACCACGCATCCCACCCAATTGCCTGATCTGTTGGGAACTCCCTCTGGCTCCAGAATCGGCCATCATGTAGATAGGATTCAAGCCTTCCGTCTTACCTCGCCCACCACCCTCACTAATTTCCTTCATCATTTCTATAGCGATTTGTTCACTCACATGAGCCCAAATATCAATAACTTTATTATACCGCTCTCCATTTGTAATGAGCCCTTCACTATATTGCTCTTGAACTAGGCTCACATCACCCTGTGCGCCCTCAAGCATCGCGCCCTTGCGAGAAGGAATATGCATATTATCGATACAAATTGATACCCCAGCTTTGGTCGCATAGGAGAACCCTAAATCTTTCAAGCGATCCAACATCACGACAACCTCATGAAGCCCAACCAAGCGGTACACACGATCCACTAATTTCGCAATCTCTTTTTTGGTCAACAATCGATTCACGTGGGAGAACGGCAAATTCGCAGGCAAAATTTCCGACATGATCACACGCCCCACTGTCGTCTCAACTAATTCATGCTCAATTCGCACCTTGATTCGCGCCTGCTCATCAACTTCATCCGAATCATAGGCGATGCGAACCTCATCAGTTGACGAGAAGATCTTCCCTTCGCCCTTGGCACCTTCTCGATCATTGGTCAACCAATAACAACCGAGCACCATATCCTGGGATGGAACCGACAATGGACGCCCATTAGCTGGCGAAAGAATATTATTTGCCGCCATCATTAACACACGACACTCAATCTGCGCTTCAACCGAGAGAGGAACATGAACCGCCATTTGGTCACCATCAAAGTCAGCATTAAAAGCTGCACAAACTAGCGGATGTAGACGAATCGCCTTACCCTCAACCAAAATAGGATCGAAGGCTTGAATGCCCAACCGATGAAGGGTTGGTGCGCGATTCAACATGACTGGATGTTCACGAATAACCTCATCCAGGACATCCCACACTTCCGGGCGTTCCTTTTCAACTAATCGCTTCGCACTCTTGATAGTCGTCGCCGCACCACGCTCTTCGAGTTTATGGAAAATGAATGGCTTAAAGAGTTCGAGTGCCATCTTCTTAGGTAACCCGCATTGATTCAAGCGAAGTTCCGGACCAACGACGATAACCGAACGCCCAGAATAGTCCACGCGTTTCCCCAAGAGGTTTTGTCTAAATCGACCCTGTTTCCCCTTGAGCATATCGCTCAGTGACTTTAAAGGCCGTTTATTCGCGCCACGAATCACACGCCCACGACGACCATTGTCGAATAAGGCATCAACAGCCTCTTGGAGCATGCGCATTTCATTCCGAATAATAACCCCAGGGGCCTTCAATTCAACCAGTCGCTTCAGGCGGTTATTCCGGTTAATGACGCGACGATAGAGGTCATTCAGATCAGATGTAGCAAACCGCCCACCGTCCAATGGCACAAGCGGACGCAATTCAGGAGGAAGTACAGGGATAGCATCCATAATCATCCATTCAGGATTATTCCCCGATGTATGAAAGGCTTCGATCACCTTAAGACGCTTCGTTAACTTTTTCCCAACCGCAACTGAAGTCGTACTCTTTATTCTGTCATGACGTTCATCCCATAACGCCTCAACATCAACCTTTCGCAATAGCTCCCGAATGGCTTCAGCCCCAATTCCCACCTTAAAAGATGTCGCCCCATGCTCATCGACGCACTCACGATATCGCTCTTCCGTCAAGAGCTCTCGGTCCTTAAGTTCAGTATTACCAGGATCCAAGACGACATAGGACTCGAAATAAAGAATTTTCTCCAATTGCTTAAGACTCATATCCAAAAGAATTCCAATACGGCTCGGAACTCCTTTCAAAAACCAGATATGAGCGACTGGCGCAGCTAACTCAATATGCCCCATACGCTCACGCCGAACTTTTGACTGAATGACTTCCACTCCGCACTTATCGCAGACAATTCCACGATGCTTCATTCGCTTATATTTTCCGCAATTACATTCCCAGTCTTTTGTCGGTCCAAAAATTTTAGCGCAAAAAAGCCCATCACGCTCCGGCTTGAAAGATCGGTAATTAATGGTCTCCGGTTTCTTCACTTCCCCATACGACCATGAACGAATCTTCTCAGGCGAAGCTATACGTATGCGCATCGCATCAAATGAGACCGCATCGCGAGGCTTTTCAAAAAGCGAGTAGATACTTTCCAATTGTATTCCTCCAGTTATAAGGAATGGTGAATGGGCATGAGATGTATATACGTATATTATTCAGCTGACTTAATCAGCTCAACATCCAAGCCCAAGCTTTGTAATTCTTTTACTAACACATTGAATGATTCAGGCAGTCCCGGCTCAAGGAAATTCTCACCCTTCACAATAGCTTCATACATACGAGAACGCCCAGGAACATCATCCGACTTTACAGTAAGAAATTCCTGCAAGGTAGAAGCTGCCCCATAAGCCTGCAATGCCCAAACCTCCATCTCTCCCAAACGTTGCCCACCAAACTGAGCTTTTCCGCCTAACGGTTGCTGAGTCACCAAAGAATAAGGCCCAATGGAGCGAGCATGAATTTTATCGTCGACCAAATGGTGGAGCTTCAACATATACATATAGCCAACCGTGACTGGGCTCTTGAAAGGCTCGCCTGAACGACCATCATATACAACCGATTGACCAGATTCCGGCAGGCCGGCCTTAGCTAACAATTCCTTGATTTCTTTTTCTGAGGCACCATCAAATACTGGCGTTTCGACTTTAATGCCCAGAGCATGGGCAGCCCACCCTAAATGGACTTCCAATATTTGCCCGACATTCATTCGGGAAGGCACACCCAGTGGGTTTAATACTATTTGGACCGGAGTGCCGTCAGGAAGATAGGGCATGTCCTCCTCTGCCATAATTCGAGAAACGACGCCTTTATTTCCATGACGTCCCGCCATCTTATCACCAACGGAAATCTTCCTCTTGATGGCTAAATACACCTTAACGAGCTTAATGACGCCGGGAGGCAATTCATCACCTCGTCGGAGCCTCCCCACCTTTTCATCATATTCAGTTTGCAAGATTTCAATTTGATCTTTGGCTTCACGCTCGATCTCATCAAGCTTCTTCTGCTCATCAGCATCAGCCAATATCACACGACGTGCGTCATCATCCGTCAACTTTCGTAGCACATCCGCCGTAATTCGGCCTTTTTTCTTAAGAATAACTTCTCCGCTATCAGGATCCATCAAGTCTCTTCCAACAAACTGCCCTAACAATAACTTTCGTATTTTCCGGTTTCGCTCCTCTTCGATGATCCGAAGCTCCTCCTGATAATCCCGCTCTACTTTCACGCGATCATCAGTCTCAATCGTACGAGACCGCTCATCCTTATCCACACCTTTGCGTGAAAATATTTTAACATCAACAACAATCCCCTCAATACCAGGGGGCACCTGCAAAGAGGTATCCTTTACATCTCCAGCCTTTTCTCCAAAAATGGCACGCAGAAGCTTTTCTTCAGGTGTTAGCTGAGTCTCACCTTTTGGAGTGACCTTCCCAACTAGAATATCACCAGGCTTCACCTCTGCCCCAATTCGTACGATGCCACTCTCATCTAAATTACGAAGCGCTTCATCACCAAGATTTGGAATATCACGAGTAATTTCTTCTTTTCCTAGCTTAGTATCCCTAGCTTCAACCTCAAATTCTTCAATATGAATAGACGTGAATGTATCGTCTTTTACCAGCTTTTCACTGAGTAGAATGGCATCCTCATAGTTATAGCCACCCCATGGCATGAAGGCCACCAGAATATTTTTCCCCAAGGCTAGCTCTCCACGGTCCATCGAGGGCCCATCAGCCAAAACCTGGCCCTCTTTTACCGGCTGACCAACACGAACGATTGGTGTTTGGGTTATACAGGTATTTTGATTCGTACGCTGGAATTTCACGAGATCATAAGTATCAAGAATGCGGGAGCCTTTCTTCTTTTCATCATTCTCTTTCCCGCCGGCACGCACAACAATTCGTCGCGCATCCACTGACTCCACAATCCCGTCACGCTGCGCGATAGCCAAATAACCAGAATCCCTCGCAACCACTGATTCCATTCCCGTCCCAACAAGTGGAGAATCACTCTTGACGGTGGGAACGGCTTGTCGCTGCATATTGGAACCCATCAAAGCGCGGTTCGCATCATCATGTTCCAAAAAAGGTATCAGGGCAGTTGCCACACTGACGACCTGCTTCGGAGAGACATCTAAATAATCCACCTTATCAGGAGTGGTCGTCACAAATTCCCCAGCTTCACGAGCGGTAATCGTTTCTGATATCAGCTGACCATCCTTATCCATAGCGGAATTAGCTTGGGCAATAACTACGCGGTCTCCGTCTAACGGCGAAAGAAATTCAACATCATCAGAAACACGACCCTTTCGAACTTTCCTGAACGGCGCCTCAATAAAACCAAATTCGTTGATCCGAGCATAGGTAGCCAATGAGGTAATTAACCCAATATTTGGACCTTCAGGGGTCTCAATCGGACAAATCCTACTGTAATGGGAAGGATGAACGTCTCGCACTTCAAAACCTGCTCGCTCACGAGTCAATCCTCCAGGGCCTAACGCAGAAAGACGCCGCTTGTGCGTGATTTCAGCCAGGGGATTTGTCTGATCCATAAATTGAGACAACTGACTCCCTGCAAAGAATTCCTTAATCGCCGCAACAATGGGCTTAGCGTTAATAAGATCATGCGGCAACACAGTTTCCATATCCAAAAGATTCATTCGCTCTTTAATGCTTCGCTCCATCCGAGCCAATCCGATGCGAATTTGATTCTCCAGCAGCTCACCAACAGAACGAACCCTGCGATTGCCTAAATGATCAATGTCATCCACATCGCCTTTCCCAGCCTTAAGATCCACCAAGCATCGAACCACCTCTACAATATCTTGAGCAGACAAGGTGCGTTGTTCTAAAGACAAATCAAGGTTAAATCGCTTATTCATTTTCAAACGACCGACAGGAGAAAGATCATATCGCTTGGGGTTCAAAAAAAGGTTTTCGAATAACAGCTTGGCTGACTCGATTGAAGGCATTTCTCCTGGTCGAAGTCTCTTGTAAATTTCTACCCAGGACTCTTCCTTTGAATTAGTTCGTTCGGCTTCCAACGTATCCAAAATAACCGGACTTGTTGTCGGACTATCCAAATAAATAACTTTAAAACTCTCCATCCGCCCTTCGAGAATCCGTTCCAAAACAGGGGCAGTCAGCCGCTGATTCTTCTCCAAAATAACCTCTTGGCTTTCGGAGTCCACGAGCTCGGTTAAAACCGCTCGACCAACTAGATCATCAGACTTAATGGGAATTTCTTTGATACCTGCTGACCGCACACGGCCCATGAGCGTCTTATTTAACTTCATGCCTTCTTTGGCCAAGACCTCCCCACCCTTATCAACAATATCCTGAGGGGCCCGCAACCCTATGTGGATTTCAGAATCTAACTTACGAAGCAACTTGCCATTACTCACTCGCACTTCCTCAATGGGATAATACATCTTCAGCAGATCGTCAGTACTAAAACCAAACCCTTTGAGTAAAATCGTGGCAGGCATTTTCCTGCGACGATCGATGCGAACATACAAGATATCCTTGGCATCATATTCAAAGTCTAGCCATGACCCTCGATACGGAATGATCCTTCCAGAAAATAAGACTTTTCCGCTGGAATGAGTCCGCCCTTTATCATGACCGAACGAGGGCCCCGGAGATCGATGCAACTGACTAACAGCGACCCGTTCTGTTCCATTGACAATAAATGTGCCTCGGTCCGTCATTAAGGGCAATTCACCGACATAGACTTCCTGCTCTCTCACATCCAAGACACGATTTTTGACAGCCTTATCCTGCGTATCAAAGACAACCAACCTGACACGCAGCTTCAATGGAGCCGCAAACGTCATACCTTGCTCTATGCATTCCCGAACATCGTACTTGGGCGTTCCTAACGTGTAGCTGGAAAACTCCAGAATGGCCGAATTATTGTAATCCATAATCGGAAAAACACTTTTAAACGCAGCATGCAATCCCTTTTCCTCACGACGATCAGGCAACGTCTCCGCCTGCAAAAACTCTTCATATGAACGACGCTGAACCTCTACTAAATCCGGGATCACGATATGCGTGCGAATCTTCGAAAAACTATGTCTCTGAACGCTGCCTTCAAAGGCTGGTTGTGCCATTCACTTCTCCTTGTGGATTAACAACTACACGAGTCATACTTAAGCTTCGAAACCACCCAGCACCTGCAAGCTATTTCACTTCAACAGTTGCCCCGACCGCCTCAAGCTTCTTCTGAATCTCCGTAGCTTCCTCTTTCGAGGCTCCTTCTTTTACTGGCTTCGGTACACCCTCAACCAAATCCTTGGCTTCCTTTAAACCCAAACCAGTAATCTCACGGACAACCTTAATCGCTTGAATTTTTTTGTCAGCTGCCGCACCGGTCAAGACCACATCAAATTCCGTCTTTTCCTCTGCAGCAGGTGCAGCTGCACCAGGAGCTGCCATCGCCACTCCAACCGGAGCCGCTGCAGTCACACCAAACCGGTCCTCCAAACCCTTAACCAAGTCAGACAACTCAAGCACACTCAGACCCTCTATGGCCTTAATAAAATCTTCTTTTGACATTTTTGTTTCTGTAGCACTCATCTCTCCCTCTCCTTTCTGCGTTTTGTCTTCTTGTATGGCGGCTAACACCCCAACAATACTTCTGACAATTTGACCTAAAGCCCCCACAAAACCCCGAATCGGGCCCTGGAAGGCTGACAACAACAT
>JAJDBS010000128.1 GCA_029261235.1 Nitrospirales bacterium | reverse complement strand
TAGGCGGGGTTTGGGATTGGTCATCCCATTCATCTTCCATAGGCGGAACTGCCTTGGCCTTTTGCCGTCGGTGAATTTGCGTGTTAATGCGCGGCTTTGCTGGCCCAGGTGGTTTGTGAGGTGTTTCTGGTGGATCAGTCGTGGCCATGGCTAGAAAAAGAGGAAAAATGAGTAAGATAAGGCGAAAGGCCTCTGTGACTATGTGTTGGTATTCTAAAGATATTTGACCTCAAATGGTATACTACTTGAAACTATGCTAGTGGGATCACTAGAATAGAACCCTATTTTTCACCTGATTCGTTATGAAAACATTGCGATCTCCATTTCTTGCCGCCTGTTTAGTCGCCATGCTCCTGATGCTTGGTGGCGTACTCTCTGCTCAAGCTGTTGGGCATGTCTCCCAGCATACTCATCATCATACGTCTGGCACCCACGCGACAACGCTGTGTAGCTGGTACTGTGCAGCTGGCCAGGTTGATGCCGGTGAGCTCGTCATTATTGCAACCCCAGTATTATCGTTCCTGGGCATGGCCAGCTGGCAGCCGACAACAATTTCTCCCTCGTTTGCTATTCCTTCTGCTTCTCGTGCTCCCCCGTCTGTGTAGATAACACCATTTCTTTTTTCTCGAACAATTCTGAGCAGTAACTCGATGGCGCAGGATGTGTACTGCGTTGAGATGATTTTCTATTTGGTAATCTTCAGTGCCTGTTAATGGGCGTTGATATGCTGAGAAGGTCTGATTTTCATTGTGTAATTTTTTTAAATTTATATTTTGTTGTAAGGAGAAGTTGTAGGATGGATGACGGAAAGAAGACATTGCTCGTTGGTATTCGAAACATGGTACTCGGTCTGGTCGTGGGTTCATTGGCGATTGGTGGATCCGGTGTAGTTTCAGATGCGGCCCTTCTGGATGGTGTGATGGGGGGCTTTGAGAAAAGTATGGGAGAGCGTGCCCAGGCTAAAGGGGAACAGCTTGTCATCGGGGACTTTTACCCCGCTGAACGTGCGGATTCACATGGTCCGATTGGGGCGATGGGTGATCATACGCACAATGAAGGCGAATTCATGTTCACCTACAAATATATGCGGATGTTCATGGATGGGAATCGAGATGGAACAAAGAGACGTTCAAAATCTGATGTCTTGAGAGATTTCGCTGTCACACCAACTGAGATGACCACTCAAATGCACATGTTTAATTTCATGTATGGCCTCAATCAGACGGTCACGCTCACAGCCATGATTCCATATGTCCTGAAATCGATGGACCATGAGACGAGGACTGGAGTCAAATTTACGACTAAAACCAGCGGGTTCGGCGACATTCGCTTAGGTTCCTTGGTGAGATTGTATGCTTTCGAAACGCCGAGCATTGGATCACATCGTTTTCATTTTAATGCAGGCGTGAGTTTGCCAACTGGAGACATTAAAGCCACGGGTGCGACGCCATTAGGAGTGACGCGATTGCCGTATCCCATGCAGTTGGGATCGGGCACGGTGGATTTGATGCCGGGGTTAACGTATGCCGGAGGGCTGAATGATGTGAGCTGGGGAGTTCAGGCCATTGGGACGATACGCTTGGGGGATAATAATCAAGGTTACGCCTTAGGTGATGAGTATGAAGTGAGTGCGTATGGAGCCTACCAATGGGCGAAATGGGTGAGTAACTCAGTTCGACTCAAATGGAAAGACTGGGACAATATTGAAGGCCGAGATTCCAATATCACAAGAAGAGTCGGGGGAATGAACACTCCTTTGGTTCCAACCGCTCAATCCGATCTCCGTGGCGGGGAGCGCCTTGATATCTTACTTGGAGCAAATATTCTCTTTCCGGAATTTATGGAATTAGAAAATCATTTGGGCGTAGAAGTTGGTCTGCCGCTGTATCAAGACCTTAACGGACCACAATTGGAATCAGATTATAGCTTTTTTGTTGGTTGGCAGATCATTAATTAAGATGATGAAAATCGACTGAAAGATAGGGGGAAACTCTTATGAGTAAAGTCATCAAATATTCCTTACTGGTCAACATGATTTTCATAGGCTGGGCTACGATGGTTCAGGCCTATGAAGTGATTGATGTGAACAATGGCGCCACGATTAGTGGAAAGGTGATCTTCTCAGGGACACTGCCGGATCCCCTGTGGTTTGATGTCGACAAGAATCCCGAAGTGTGTGGTCAGCGAAGGAGCTTAGCTAAGGTTGAAGCGCAAGATGGCTTGCTCAAGGGCGCTGTTGTCATCTTGGAAGGTGTTGAATCGGGCAAACCGTTTCCGAAACAAGAACGCCGGAGCACTGGCCCTGGAAAAGGCACGTTTCAGTACACCGGCGGAGCCACATTGGGTTTAAAGGTCAATGCGGAGAACTGTAATTTTGGTCCCTTCACGGGAGTGGTAACTCCAGATGAGGCTGTAGGCTTTGTGAATCAAGATTCTATTAAGCATGTTCTCCATACGTTTGTGTCATTAGACGCGAAGGGAAGTGTGTTGCGGACGTTACATAATCGAGACCTTCATCCTAATAGGGAAATTCATCGCACGTTTTCGCATAGTAAATTGAAAGAGAGTCGTGTTGTGCGGATGACCTGCAATCGACATGATTTTATGCAGAACTGGCTCTATGCTGTGCAGAATCCCTATTTTGCTGTTTCAGACGAGAGTGGGAATTTTTCTATCGACAATATTCCACCAGGTCATTATACGCTGAAGGCTTGGCATCCAATCCTTGGTCTTCAAGAGCAAGAGATCCAAGTCACGCCAGGAAAGGCGCTAGCAACTGACTTTGCATTTTCGGAGTAAAGAAAGATCGAAGAGCTTGAAGAAGCCGTCTTCTTATTCAGAGGAGGCGGCTTTTTTTATGAGAAATTATTCAGCTAAAAAATTATGAGCTCCCTCGCCATTGAGGGAGAGAGTAGGGGAGAGTGTGAAGCGGGTAATGACAATGAGTGGTTACCCCACGATGCAATCTCAGTTCTGAGGAGCCTTCCATAACGGGCCGGGGCCGGCGGGTTCTTGGAGGTCGCTATTATCATAGGGTTCTTCGTTACCGGTGACGCCATCTTCATAGGAATCCTTAAACATCTCCCCGAGGCCTTGTTCGAATTTTCCATTCCCATTCAGATCAATCCAATAGAAGACGGGGTCACCCATGGTCAACACCACGGGTGTGCCATATTCATCCAGCCAGACCTTATACGTTCGGCGAGCGGTCATGAAGTTGACGGATCCTGAACCGGTCAAATCGAACTCCCGGAAAAACATATCGTTGCGCCAGTCGTAATAGGCCTTGATCTCACGGGGATCGAATTCGTCCGGTTCAACAGGCAGCTTGGGACGGGGTTGAATGGAGGAAAACGGGGAGGCATTCATCGCAACAGGAAATATCCAACTGGCGATTTCCTGGTTTGTCTCTAGTTGTCCCCAAGCCGTTCCATTAACCAGCAGACTCAAGGCAAATATCGTGTATGAGAGAATGCGAGCAACCCGATCATTCTGCTGAAAAACGGAATGTATTGACATACAATGCATCATAGTTGAAGGATGGCGAATAATGGAAGATTGTATCAAGTGAAAAGGAAAAATGAGAAACAATTCCATATGACGGCGACAAACGATAGGCTCTGGTCTTCACTCAAAAGATGGGTTGCTGAAAAGTTGGGTACTGTGGCCATGATGCGTAGAGTTGAGAACCTCACCTTTTCGTTATTACTATTTTCCTCAAGGATTAGGATCAATCAATGACGCGTTTGTTTCATAATTGGAAGAGATTGGGTAGTTGTTTGGCGTGTATTCTCGCCATGGGTGGTTGCGTCTCCGCTGAAGAATTGAATGTTTTTCGTTCCAATGGTTTGGACATGGGGTGTGCCGTCGGTAGCGTGACTCCCAATGAAGCATTGGTCTGGGTGAAAACTGAGGGTCCTCAGGATGTCAAAGTCCTCTATATGACTGATGATCCTCTTTGGGTTGCCCCCCAAGAAACGTTGTTAATCTCAACCAGTGCCCAAACCGACTTTACAGCTCATATTCCCTTGATCAATCTGACTCCACAGACTCGATACTTTTATCGGATGCTGGTGCCCGGGAAAAAACGAGGGCCGATTTGTCAATTTGTGACCGCTCCTCCTCTTGATGTCTCCGCACCGGTGACCTTTGTTATTGGAGGTGATACCCGTCAAAGTTTTCGGCCATTTTCCATTATGGAGTTCATGAGGGAGGCCCAACCAGATTTTTTTGTGTACGTAGGTGATACGATTTATGCTGATAAAAGCACTCCCGCGATGACGTTATCCGACTATTGGGGGAAATATGCTGAAAACCGTCATGGAATTGCGCAGCGATTATTTTCCACGACGCCTGTATTCCTGATGTGGGACGATCATGAAGTGGAGAATGATTTCACCATGACCCATCGGCGTTTGCCGATTGGGCGGCAAGCGTTTTTTGACTATTGGCCGATACGTCTTTCCTCACAAGACCCTCATCGTTTGTACCGTTCAATGACGTGGGGGAAAGGTGTTGAGGTGTTTTTGCTGGATGGCCGACAGTATCGGGATCCACAAGCTAAAACGATGTTAGGTCAGGAGCAGAAGCAATGGCTTCTTCAGCAGTTGGCGTATTCGTCTGCGACTTTTAAATTCATTGTGTCTCCAGTGCCTTTCTCTGACCCGCGAGATGATAAATGGGGTGAATATCCTGAGGAACGCGATGAGATTTTACGAACGATTCAAGAGCAACAAATTTCTGGTGTCATCTTTCTGGCGGGCGATGTGCATCATGCAGCCGTCAGTCATATGCCTCAAGATCCAGCCATTCGCGAATTTATCTTTGGTCCGTTAGCGGCGCCCATGAACTATAAGATTTCGAAGCGTGAGCCCAGGTTTGAGTTTTTTCATGATGCCTCCCAAAATTATGGAAAAATTACCGTCAATCCAGGCGGTCCCATTCCTTCAGTTCGGGTTGAATGGTTTGATAACACGAATGCCTTGCTTCATCGGGTTGACGTGGAAAATGAACAGTACTATCCCTCTCCCCTTAAAGAATAAAGTACAAACATGAAAGCGATTGGTTGTACCCGCTCCCTCCTGATCACCGGTCCTGATTCATTGCAGGACTTCGAACTTTCCAAGCCCAGTCCACAGGATCGAGATCTGTTGGTGCGGGTAGAAGCCGTGTCTGTTAATCCAGTCGATACCAAGATTCGGCGTTCTCAGGCGGCAGAAGGTCAAGAGGCGACTCCGCGCGTGTTAGGCTGGGATGTGGCAGGGGTGGTGGAGTCGGTCGGAACGCTGGTGAGATTGTTTCAGGCAGGAGACGAGGTCTATTATTCGGGGAGTCTTGTTCGGCCCGGAGCGAATAGTGAGTACCATGTAGTCGATGAACGTCTCGTTGCCCAGAAACCCGCTTCCATCAATATGGAAGAGGCCGCCGCGTTGCCGCTTACAGCTATCACGGCCTATGAAGCTCTATTTGAGCGATTAGGGATTTCGCCACAAGGTGAACCCGAGGGTAAAGTTATTCTTATTATTGGTGGAGCTGGTGGTGTGGGGTCTCTGGCCATCCAACTGGCCAAAATTGCCAACCTTCATGTGATTGCCACTGCTTCGCGTCCTGAGTCTCAAGCCTGGTGCCGGAAAATGGGGGCAGATGAGGTGATTGATCACACTCAATCCATTCCTGATCAACTCGAACAATTACATCGGCCGATGGTTGAGTATATTTTGAATACGTCGCAGACTGATCAACATTGGGAAGCTATGTGTAAGGCCATCAAACCGCAAGGCAGAATTTGCGGAATTGTTGACACGATGGAATCTGTTGATCTCAACGCGTTGAAGCGAAAAAGTGCAACCTTTGTGTGGGAATTCATGTTTACGCGTTCAATGTTTAAGACCGACGACATGATTGAGCAGCATCATCTTTTGACGCGAATTGCTGAATGGGTGGATAGAAACACAATCCAATCCACTCTGGTTGAAACACTCTCACCGATCAATGCGGCTAATCTTCGAACGGCACATGCGATGGTGGAGTCAGGACGGATGATTGGGAAACTGGTACTTGCCGGTTGGCCCTCATAGAGCTAGCGATCTTTGACATTCAGTAAAATTTTGTGGCTTTCGATCTTTCCAACTTCCCCCCCACATTCATTTCTGAACCTTCTTCTTCATGCTCTGGTTCAAAAGACTGTTCCATGTGCAATTCCACATCTCCGTTCATTTTTCAAAATGATTCTGTCTAGAATGGCTCTTCTTACAAAGGAGGGGGACACCAGAACGTTCAACTCTAGGTCTTACTCATGCTAGTGTTGGAAGAGCTAAATGTTTGAAGAATGATACACTGACTAAAATCGGGAGAATTACATAATAATGATGCCCACTTCGTCTCCGTCTTCCTATCCAACCTCCCCACCGACATGGCTCTGTGAATTGCCGAAAAAAGATCCGTGGTCTCGGCCCAGGCTGTGTAAAAACTCCCCTGCCCAAGCATTTCAACGCTGCAGTAGACGCGACAGCCCAGCTCCTCTTCTGTTTTTTGTTTTGCGTGGCGTATTTATTTTGCGGCACCACGAGGCGCCCTGAGGCGTCACT
>JAJDBS010000127.1 GCA_029261235.1 Nitrospirales bacterium | reverse complement strand
GCTGATTTCAGTATCTTATTATTTTTGGTAATCGCGCTGGCTTTACTGTTTGATTTTTCAAATGGTTGGCATGATAGCGCCAATGCCGTGGCCACCGTCATTTCTACCCGTGTGCTCAGTCCTCTGACGGCAGTCGTGTTTGCTGGAGTCCTGAATGTAGCAGGGGCTTTTATGTCGACTGCCGTTGCCAAAATGGTGGGCAAGGGCATCATTGATCCCAGTGCCGTAAATGATGTGGTGATTATTGCTGCGTTAGGTGGGGCAATTATTTGGAATTTTATCACGCTGAATATGGGGTTGCCCTCTAGTTCGTCGCATGCCTTAATCGGTGGAATGGTGGGTGCAGGATTTATTCATGGTGGAGTGAGTGTTTTACAAGTGGCGGGTTTGCTCAAAGTGCTGAAGGCGATGATCTTCTCCCCACTTTTTGGATTTCTTATCGCGTTTATCTTGATGGTGGGGTTGAGTTGGATGTTTTTTCGGACGCAACGTGGGGTTGCCATGGTGATTTTCCGAAGGTTGCAGTTGGTATCAGCAGGATTTATGGCATTGAGCCATGGCGCGAATGACGCGCAAAAAGCCATGGGGATTATTACGCTGGCGTTGCTATCAGCTGGACATATTCCTTCTGCAGAAGTTCCCCAATGGGTCATTATTTCGTGTGCGCTGGCGATGGGATTGGGTACGGTGCTTGGCGGATGGAAGATTATTCGAACGTTGGGGATGGGTATTGCCAAGCTTGAGCCAGTTCATGGATTTGCAGCTGAAACAGGGGCGGCGGTTGTGCTCATGGCCACGGCGCAAATTGGTCTGCCAGTCAGTACGACTCATACCATAACGTCTTCAGTCATGGGTGTAGGCGCGGTGAATCGTCTTTCCGCTGTTCGTTGGGGGGTGACTCGTCGAATTGTTTATGCGTGGCTATGTACGCTTCCTGGTGCAGCTCTTTTAGCCATTCTCATCTATGCGATCTTATCTGCTATTTTGTAGTTGTTCCTTTCTCCTCCTGTTCTTCCTGCATCCTCCAAAATTCCGCATCCCTCAAAAGAGGGGTAGTGTCTCTTTGTGTTCTTCCATAGCCTGAAGAGTTATGAATCCGTCGGTGGAAAAGGGTCTGCCTTGCCTCATTTCTACCTGTTCAATTTGTCATATCATACTCAGGAGGACGTTATGGAAGACTTGAGACCGTTAGCTCAGCTTAGCCCTGCCACAGCGGTTCTAGAAGAGGAAGGCTTTCAAATGTATTTAGGACAGAAATGTCGCTTGACTGGGATTCTCAAAGTGGAAGGTATGATGCGGATCGATGGATATGTTGAAGGCGAAGTGTTTGGTAGCAATTTAATTCAGGTAGGAAACGAGGGGACGATCGAAGGCACGGTCAGAGCTAAGCACATTGTGGCGCAAGGGCCGTTACGTGGGGATATTGTTGCACAGGAGAAGGTTGAATTGTTAGCTCCGGCCAAGGTTGAAGGCACGATTGAATCTCCGGTTTTTTTGCTAGAAGCAGGGGTGCTGGTTAATGGTATCTTGAAAATGCAGGCCATAACTCCAACCCTTCAGTAATCCTCACTCTATCCCATTTTCCGTTATTCTCAATTCTAACCCTTGCGCAGAGATTGAAGCTGCGCGGGGGTATCCACCACTCCAATATTCCCTGTCCGATCATGGCTTTTTTGTGAAAGCCAATGAACGCACTGCCAGCCGTTTTGAACGATAGGCTTGGAGAGTGATTGCCAAAGAGCATCAGTGCTGCCATCTGTCCCAAGTGGGGTTCATGCCCGACACACATGACTATGGCCTCTGAGGGTAAGGCCTGGAGAATGGGAAAGAGCAGCATGGGAGATTGGTCGTACACGAGCTCCGGAGTTATTTCTATTTCCTGAGAAATCTCCAATATTTTTTTGGTAATGCCGGCAGTTTGTTGTGTTCGAGCCAATGGGCTACAGAGAATGTGGGTAGGCTTAACGCCGGTTGTCTTAAGCCCTTCGACGGCTTGTTCGGTTTTGGTGCGTCCCTCTTTGGTCAGGGGATGGGAATATTCATCCCTAGCCCAGGTCTTTGGCGATTCGGAAATTCCATGTCTAAAAAGGAGGCAGTTCATAGCTATGCACGTCGGTCGGGCGCATAACTATACCAAATGATTTGCGAGGTTCAATAGTAAAATATGGGAAGGTGATGCAACTGGGGAAAATCCAAGCTTCTTAAATAAGTGTTGTCGCTAATGACTGCACATGATCACTGATTTCATCTCTGGCCATTTGGAAAATGGCGTATTGTTCTTCGAGGGAGTCCTGATGCTTGGCTGGGTTGCAAAGGTTCCAATGGGAATAGGGGATTCCTGGAATTGTTGGGAGGCATACTTCTCTGGCTTGCTCTCAGACCGTTATCATATGCGTGAGTCGATCTATTGGAACGGTAAAGAGTGATTTTACTCGATGATGTGATACATCAATTTTCGACTCCTTCATGACTTCAATGACATAAGGGTGTATCGGTTGAGTGAGTATCCCACCACTATAGGACTGAATATTGACTTTACCAAATAGTTTAGAGAAATGGTTGAGCCAGCCTTCTGCCATTTGGCTTTGGCAGGAATTATGAATGCACACACAGGCAATATGGTACATCAGTCATTGTATCCTTTTTCCGTCAAGTCACGTCATTGCTCTTACCCAGGTGCCTAGCATCTTGATCTGTGACGATGGTGAGAGATTACTCTTCACCTTTTCATAGTTGTTAATGCCTCCCATGACTAGGCCAAATCCGTGTCCAAGTAATACACTGCAAACAAACCAAAGAAGAAAGAAACCGAGAGTGTATGCCATGCTAAGCTCCTTATTTAAAGTGTTAAGTTACTGAAGGCGACGCTTCTCCTTGAGATTCTGTTTTAGTTGGCGACCATTGAACGGCCACGATACGAATGATTCCCAGGACGATCAGGATCCCCCCCAGTGTCATCCATTGAGACGTTGGTGCCTCTGAAAACCATTTGGAAATAATTTCCGTCAGCATGACGACCAGAATGGTATCCACAATAAACGTCACCTTCACGCGTCCTTCAGAAAAATAGGTCAACGTCGTCTTGAAGACTTCTACGATGGCTAGAATCATCAATGTGTCCACAATCAAATGGCGCATGGCCTGTTCTATTGGGTGACTGAGGAGAGTTTGGAGGTTGAGGAATATTCGAAAGACTCCCCCTGCCAGTCCTAACAGAATCGTCATGATGAGGAGACTGAGGACCACTTTGATGCCTTTCATCCAAACATGAGTCAGATCTGTTGTGAGCACTTGATTCAGGAAAGAGGGTGAATCTGGTAACGATGCTTGAAACAAGTTTTGTGATAGTCGAGACGCCATATTTTTCATGTTAGAGCTCATCTCGTGAAACAGGGTATAAGAGATCTCGAACAGACAACATTCCGAGTACCTGGTCTTCGTTGCCAACAGCAAGGTGCCGTGTGCCTGACGCTTTCATAATACCTGCGGCTTCAAATATCGATTCAGTTTCATCAATGCTGATAATTGGAGTGCTCATGATCTGTTTCACTTGCATAAATTCTGGCTGCAGATGAAGGGCCACAACTTTTCTGACAATGTCGCTTTGGGTGACGATACCAACCATCTCGGCACCTTCCATGACCAAAAGACTGCCAATATTCTTAATACGCATCATGTTTGCTGCCGTTGAAACGGCCTGAGTTACTTCGATGCAAGCTAATTCCCGAGTCATGAGTTGTTCTACACGTACCATTCGTGTTTTCCTCCTTGTAATTATTTTTATTAACAGCATCCTATTACTTGGAGATGACAAATCAATCACAAGAGGATGTCATTCTTGTTACATTTTTTGAGAAAGCTGTTTGGGGTAGGAATTTTCGGTACTATTCAGCAGAAGTACAATGGAAGTATTGATAGCGATCAGGAAAGGAGAGTTTCTATGTGGCGACGTGTGATGGGAGGCGTGTTAGCTGGGTTGGTCCTGTTTGTTGGGGCATGTAGTACCCCGCAGTTTCAAACACTGAAAATTTTTGATAGTCCGAATCGAGTGGTCGCCTTGCGTGCCATGCCGGATGCCTTTGACGGGAAAGGGTATGATCATCCTGTCTCTTTCACAGTGGACGAGATGAGCTGGCTATTGAAAGGTGTGCGGGTGCAACGTGGACTGATGTCGTCCTCTCAACATGCAGCGCTAAGCGAAACGGAAATTCGCCTTTTTGCCCCTCACTTTGTGAATGCGTTGGAGAGAGCGACTAATCAGGAAATGGTGACTTTTTTCGAAACGGCTGAAATTGGTGCAGACGAGCAACTGACAACCTCTGGTGGTCTTTTTGTCGCTGGTGAGAACCTTCATGTTGTCTTAAGTAATTTTTCTGTTAAGACTCCTATTTGGCAAGATAATGAGCAATATGAGGCTTCGTATCGTCATCGCCCTTTGGACCAAATGGATCCTCAACCGGGACGATTAGTCTATACCCCACCGAAATATATGGTTGAATCACCTGAAGGCGAAATTGGCAGTCGTTTTAAAGGTAAACCTTGGCAGATTGCCATTCGTTATCGGGATGTATTGAATGCCCAATAAGTAAGACGTTTCAAAACAAACCCTAGTGGCTAAGGATTTGTGGCTGTTGAAAAAAGCCGGCAGCAGCGTTTTCGCCAATGTTGAGTGCTCACGAATATCATGAACGCTCACGGCCAAAGCTTGGTTGTGGTCTTGCTGGACGGACTATTTTGAATCGATCCGAAGCCGCTGATATTCAACTCGTTCTTTGGTCTCTTTGACGCTTGTTATCCTGATTATTCAACACCCCCAATGTAGGATTAGTGGAGAGTATTCTGACCTCGCATGATTAGGAAGAGAGGACTTTCTTTGAGGCGTACTAACTTGGTAGTAAAAAGCCCATCCGAGGGGGTGACTCGGATGGGCTTTTTGTGGGACGACAGGAGGAGAGCCTAACGTCCCGGCTGCAGTTGAATCTTACAATTTAGAATGAGACATCCCACTGTAAGCGAACACGCTGTTCGTGTTGATTGCTTCCCACTGGCCTGTCTAATTTGAGGTGAGAAGCATCAAGGGTGAGTTTGTTTCTGTGCCCTGCAAAAAACCAATTAACTGCCCCTGTAAATTCCTGAAGTTTGTCATTCTTGACGGATACGTTAGGATCGACGAACGCATACCGGAAGGCCACTTCTATGGGTTTCGGAATAGCAGGAATCAGGTAATGAGGGAAATACCCAATTTGTGAGTAACTTCCCATTAAGTTTGTTTTAGACTGAGGAGCACCGGTACTCGTGGTTGTGGCAGCCCTTCCAGAATCCTTCACTTGCTTCCAATGATATTCATGTTGGATAGACAGTCCTCGCCATTTCAACGCGAATTCTTCCATCATCCCCTCAACCCGAAATTGTCCATCGGCCGCGCTGCCGTCTGATGTAAAGCCTGCACCCAGTGAAGTGGTTGTCCCTAGAGATCCACAGCCACTTGATGACCAGCGGGTACATTTCCCGATGGTGGTATAGGCCGCAAATGCCACGCTTGCTGCAGGTTGTTTATGATATTTGAGATCGCTTTGTGTCCATTTAAGGTCACGACCTAAAAAATTCCATTGGAGTCGTCCCATCCACATCATATTGTCGTCATCATTGGCTTCGCCTCTGCCTGAGCCAGTCCATACGCCGACATAATACCTAGAATCAGCTAAAGTGCCTGGTGCTAGGTGACCATACACCATTGCTCCAACCTGACGATCAATGGTAAACACGCTATTGACGATGGACCGTTCTACGAATTGTTGTTTTCCAGAAGAGTCGACTCGCTCGCGGTTGTAATTGATTTTCCACTGACCGATACGGAGCTGAAGCCATTTGTATTTTTCCAGCATGATTCTCCAATCGATCAACCGCGTATCCGATCCACTCGTACCAGCTGATCGTGTAGGCTGCCAGTCCACTTCAAAATAGTATTTAATCCATGGTTGATAGCCATGTCCTCCCACTTTCATTCGCACTCTACGGAGTTCAAAAGTGCTCTCTTCATTATCATTGAAATCTCCGAAACTATCGGCATCACCTCTTTCGGGATAGGAAAATCGTCCTTGAAATCTCCATTGAATGGCTGTCTTGAACAAACCATCACCTGATTCAAGTGTGAAGCCCTTTTTCCCCCAGCCGACTTTCACGTCAGAGGTGTCGCCATTTTTGGCTTCCGCTTCAGCTTCTTCTTTTTCCTTACTTGCTTGAATGCGAATCCAGTCTTCTTTACTAATCATGCCCTTTTCTTTGAGGACGTCGGAAAGGGTGTCTCCGGCCCAGGCGTTGCCTAGTAGTAGAAAGCCCAAGCAGACGACCGCACCAACTAATTGAACGAACTTCATGAAGATTACCTCCCCTGATTGAAATAGAAAGTATGGGTTGAATGTGACAGAAAAGTGTCATGTTTATTAAAGATGATAGTAATCGCGATGTGTTACGACCGTGTTAAGAACACGTCAAACGGCGGTAAATTTGTCGAGAACGGGGAGAAGTCGTGAAGGGGTGTTAGCCTCTGGCTCCGGTGATATAGGCTGAGGTTAACTCATGCTGTGGGGATTCGAATATGGTGCGCGCCGGCCCATGTTCAATGAGTTGCCCTATACCATCGATTGCCCAAAATATAGCCACATCATCTGCAATCCTACGTGCTTGCGCCAGATTGTGGGTGACAATAATCACCGTATACTGTCCACGTAAGCTGACAATGAGATCTTCAACGATGCCGCTGGAGATGGGGTCTAAGGCACTACAGGGTTCATCAAGAATGAGAATTTCTGGTGCCAAGACCATAGCCCGCGCGAGACACAGACGTTGTTGCTGCCCACCAGATAAGGCTTGAGCTGGCTGATCGAGCCGGTCTTTGACTTCATCCCATAAGCCGACTTGTTGCAACGTTGTTTCTATCAATGTAGCCCATGTTTTACGAGCATGTTTGCCATGTTCACGAATGGGTAATTCGAGATTTTTCTTAATCGAGAAAGGGAAGAGGGTGGGCTTTTGAAAAATCATGCCTACTTGACGCCGAAGATGAAGAAGATCTGTTGAAGGAGTGAGAACGTCGAACTCATTGATCTGTAATTGACCAGTCACTGTGCAACGAGGAATGAGATCTGTTAAGCGATTGATGCTCATCAGAAAGCTGGTTTTCCCGCAGCCCGATGGTCCTACTAAAGCCGTAATGCATCCTTTATTGATGACAAGATTCACTCTCTGAAGGGCGAGGTGCTTTGCGTAACAGATGGAAAGATCTCTGGCTCGAATATGAGCGACTGGCTCGCAGCACGCTTCAGTCGATTGATAGGGAAGCCAGGTTTGAATCCCAGGTAATTGCGCTTCAGTTTTTGTTAGGTGGGGAGCTGGTTGGATGTTGTCCATTGGTCTGCAATCCATGAAGCGGTAAGATTGATAATGATGAGTAGACTCACGAGCACAATAGCTGTTGCATAGGCATTGGGGTTGCCTCCTGCAACATTCATCGCTAAGTCATAAATGTGGATGGATAAGCTTCGTCCCGAATCCAACAACGATTCGGGCATGCGGTCCACATAGCCACTTGTGAAAATTAAGGCGGCGGTTTCTGCTATGGCTCTTCCTAGCCCCAAAATGCTTCCTGCGAGCAATCCCGGCATGGCGGCTGGTAGTAAAATGCACCATATTGTGGTTGATCTGGAAAACCCCAGAGCGGTGGCGGCTAGGCGTTGATCAGACGTGATGGCGCGAAAGCTTTCTTCCGTCGTACGAATCAACATGGGTAACACCATACAGGCCAAAGTCAGTCCTCCAGAAAGTATCGAAAACCCTAATCCTAAGGCTTGGCAGAATAGGGCGTTGCCAAAGAGACCAAAGACGATTGAAGGGACACCGGCCAAGACATCCAAGGATCCGCGAATGAGGCGTCCAAAACGATGATGATCCTGTGTGTATTCAGCCAGAAAAATTGCTGTGCCGAGTCCTATCGGCCACGCGATAATCATGCACACTCCGATGATGAGACTGGTTGAGATGAGAATGGGGCCTATGCCGCCTTCGCGGCCAGAATTTTTCGGAGAAGAAAACAAAAAATTCCAATTGAGTTGTGTCCAGCCATGCCAAAGTAGGTCTCCGAGGATCCAAAGAAATCCCAAGCTGATCAGTCCAACCGAGCTCCAGATCATCAGAGTCCAGATGCGTTCTTCTGTATCTTTAGTTTGCGTCAGCATACGTTTCTCGGTACCGAAGCTGTTCGGCTATTAAGACGAATATGACGACCATGGCCATGAGCATCAGGCCACTGACAAAGAGGGTGGATCGATGATTTCCCAATGCGTAGGCCATTTCCAATGCGATGTTCGCCGTCAACGTCCGTATGGGATCAAACAGGTGTGATGGTGCTTGAACAACGTTGCCACAGACCATCAAAATCGCCATGGTTTCTCCAAGGGCGCGTGCGACTCCTAAGAAGATTCCCGTGAATATCCCTGACTTCGCTGCTGGGAGAATGACTTTTCGAATCATTGACCATCGACCAAGGCCTAAAGCCGTGGCGTTGTGAATATAGGCAATGGGAATTTGAGCAAGACTACTGTGAATGACCAAGGTGATCGTCGGCAGGATCATGAGAAAGAGAATGAGCATGCCAGCGAGTAAGCTAGGTCCAGGCGGTTGCCAGCTGGCGATGAGCGGAACGAGGACAACGAGTCCCCATAGCCCAAACACGACTGACGGAATTCCAGCCAAGAGTTCGATCAACCGGCGGTAGGTTATCGCTAATAATGAGGGAGCGTAATAGTGAATGAATACTGCGGAGAGAATGCCGATTGGCGCTGCAAGTATCACGGCCCCAATGGTTGCCAAGAATGTGCCCCAGAGCATAGGTGTGAGGAGGTAGAGGCTTTCAGTGGGGTACCAGGCGTTGTCTGTAAAAAATGAAGTGATCCCCAGCTGGTGCAATGCAGGCCATGCTTCGTGGATGAGAAAGATGACGATAAGGAAGAGGAGACTTCCTGCAATGAGTGCAAAGAAACGCAGACTCCACAGGAGGACGCGATCGTTAAGGAATTGGGACGAAATATTGTTTGAGAATGAGATCATGGACTGCGGGAGATTGCGAAAAATCAATAAAGGTTTGTGCTAACCCCGTGAAAGGGTTTTTTGAAACCAGGGTGAGTGGACGCGACAGTGGAAACGTCCCGGCTTGCACGGTTTTCAACGTTGCGGGTATGTGATGTAAGGCTAATAATTTAATCGGGACTTCATGTGTTGCATCATACTGTGCCGTCCCGACCGAGACGTACCCGATGGCGTGTGGATTGCCAGCGATCGTTTTAATCCCTTGCTCATTGTCACCGATGATGACGTGAGCGCGAATGATGCGATTGGATAATTGAAAGTACTGGAGGAACAACTCCAATGTCGAGCGCCCTTCGGCTTTGTTGATAACGGTGATCGGTGCATCTAATCCGCCAACGGTTTTCCAATTCGTAATCACACCAGAGTAAATCGCTTTGATGTGTTCATTCGATAATTCATCGACAGGGTTGTCCTTGTGAAGAATCATAGTAATCCCATCATGTGCAATCGTGGCACCGTGCAGAGCGTGTTCGTGGGGTTTCAACGCTCGGGAAACCATGCCGATATCCGCCAGGCCGTTCACGGTGTCGGCAATCCCTCGTGAGGAACCACCTGTTTGCACATCGACTCGCGTTCCTGGATGTAAATTCTCGAATCGCTTACCTATTTCTGCGACAAGCGGTGCCATGGTACTTGATCCGCTAATCACCAGTTTTTCTTGTGATGCGATAGCAAGAGTTTGACTCCAGGCCATGACACTGAATACCAAGGCACCCAGCCATGTCGCGATCTTAAATTTAGTCATACGTGAGGGGCTAACTAGTCTCAACAAAAATTAGTGGTTCTCTGGGCATTGAAGACTAATCAAAGGAAATTTTGCAACAGCCAAGGTTGATTGCTTTTCCCGCTGTAGAGTCGGATACGTTTTTCGGTAATTGGTAGATTACAGCCTTCCCATCTCGCTGTGCTTCGACCAATTCATGATCCCGAAGCACAGCCAAGTGATGCGACAATAAGCTCTGTTCGACATTCAAGAGCTCCATGAGTTCTCCAACGTTTCTCGGACCACTCATAAGCAACTCCAGGACGGCTAAGCGGGTTGAATCTGACAGGACCTTTAGTTTGCTGGCACAAGAAGGAGAGGAATTTTTGGTCTTCATCGTAGAGAAGTCGAAAATATGTAAGGAATATTACAAATATGAATATTATTTCATATGAATAGATTTTTATATCAAAAACTCGATTGAGTCAAGAGGAAATCTTTAGCATCAAGCTACGCTTGTCAGCTCAGAGAAAAACACAGGAATCAAAGGCCTATCTTGAGGAGTGAGGGGAAGGTGAAGATTGAAGTGAGGTAATTAAGAAGGAAGCATAGAATTTTTAGCTTATGTTTGAAGACAGAGCACATTTAGGGCATCACTTTAATCAATTTTTTCTCCTTCTGCTTTTTCAATGACGGCACAGAGACGTTCTTCCTCTTGCCGAATTCGCGTAACGCGCCGTTCAATCCAAGGGCCAATGGTTTCTCCTTTGGCTTTGATTTGCGTTTCCAATCCAGTGATTTCCTCTCGCAGAGATTCCCGTTGTGCTCGCAGTTCTTCCAACTGAGCCACTGCGTCAGCTTTGTCAAAGATCAGAGATTCCGTCTTGGTGTCAGGTTCTTCATCCAAAGGAGAGTAGGGAGCAGATTTCTTGGTGGGGAGGACTCGTATCGCGGTATCCATTTGGCGTTGATTCATAAAGGTGGGTGAGACAATTTCAACGTCTGCTTCATGGAGGGTGGTGAGCATTTTGGCGCGAAGTTTTGAGCGTGTGGTGAGGAGTTGTTTGACGTCACCGAGAAATCCTGCCACTCGATACAAGACGGAGTAATCTCCTAATTCCAGAACGTGAACAAAAGGATCAGTGAGCCTGGCTGCTAAGGCGGCTTCAAGCAAGAGTTTTTCGATCACTTGATGAGACGTATCGTAACCCAGGGATACGGTTGCAGAAATAATTGTGCCCGATGAACGAATCACCGTAAAAGGATGAGAGACTAAAAAAATATTTGGAAGGGTCGTGAGATCGCGTTCTTCGGTTTGAATCTCAGTGTGAAACAATCCTCGTTCGGTCACTCGACCGAATTGTTTTTCCACGCGGAGAAAATCACCCAACCGAAAACTTTGCATGCCTCGTAACATGAAACCTGCCATGGCATTAGAAACAAATGTGGTGGACGACAGGGTGATCACGGCTGTGATCAGGAGAGCCAAGAGTTGAAACAGATCTTTATGTGTTTCCTTCTCCAGTGGGAGAGCAAGAAGAATAAGCACAAGGCCTAAACCAACTAATAGCAGCATCCCGACTCGGGCAGAAAAACGAGCTTCTTCTTTCAAGCCGCCATTCCGCAAAAAGAAAAACCAATAGCCTGCCCATATTCCTGCGCAGACGAGACCGAGAGTCAGAAGGACGGGGAGGAAGAGCGGCAGAGTCTGAAGAAGATGGTCGAAAAGAGACATAGGTAATCGCAGGATAGATGATGGGATTATGCCCGAAGTTGTTGCATGGATAAAGGAAAAAAGAATTTGAGGGTAAAACAGATCAATAATGGAAGCCTGGGTTTTGGTGTAGGGAGTGAGTAGGCCAAAGTCAGCGAGTGAAATCAACCCAGGATCAAATTTGGCACAGCTCCGAAGTGTGGCCAATCACTCAGAATCTGGGGCGTCCACAACCTCAAGGCTGTATGAGTGAATCTTTTTGATCGGCCGATTAGATTTACTATTAGGCTCATGGGGTGATTGACCATGACGGGGAAGTTGATCGACTGAGTGAAACTACTTAATTGTGAAAGGAAGTCGTTCTCTAGAATTGTTAGAGGTTTCGAGTTCTCATTTTTCTTCTGGATGTGATGGCTTGCATTCGAGTGTTTTTCCCTTTGCGTTTGATAGGGCTTCCCCTCCATTTCTGTTTTTGATTGAGGCTTCGTTTAAAAATTTCTCTTATTCCTCAAGATTGGAATCTAAGTCCCGATAAGAACATACGAAGTGAAGGTATATGAACGTTTACATGCACTCGGCGTCAATGAACCCATTTTTATGAGAATCGAATGAATATAACGTATTTGTTTGGTGTTATGACGAATCGGGCTATGGCATATTTTTTTTTGAACCACCATGCGGAAAGAATCCTAACTTTCCGCACTCAAAACGAGGGCTACACACATGGATGACCTAAAAAAGATGCGAGCAGACAGGGCTCAAGAAAAAAAGCCCTCGGTAAATGTGGAGAGTTCGGGGAAATCAGTGAACATGCGTTTTCTTATTGGCCTTGTGGCTGCCATCGTCGTGGCGGTTTGTGGTGGAGTGGCTTGGCAGGTGAATTCCAATAATGTTGAGACCGTGGGGGTTCACAAAGCCAAGGCCTTGGCGGATCAGGTGACGACCTTACGGAAATTCTATACCCAACAAGTTGTTTCTCGTGCCAAAGAGGGAGGCATGGATATTGACTACGATTGGGACACGACGCCCAATACATTACCATTACCCGCCACGTTTACGAACGTTTTGGGGGAGCAAATAAAAAAGGAAAACCCTGGCACAGCGATTCGACTCTATAGCCAATATCCCTTCCCTTTTCGAGCAGAAACTGAAGTCTACGACAAATTTGAAATGGATGCGCTTCGAGCACTTGAAGCAAATCCAAACGCTCCTGTTTATCAAAAAGAAGTCATTAATGGCCGATTGTCTATGCGCTATGCCATTGCCGATGTGATGACTCAAGCGTGTGTTGATTGTCATAACAACCATCCAGAAACGCCAAAGGTCGGTTGGAAGGTTGGGGATGTTCGCGGAGTGGTTGAGGTCATTACTCCAATCGATCAAGTGAATACTGGGCTCTTAAATGGGACGATGATTCTCTTGGGTTGTGTGGCTGTCGGATTGCTCATCGTGGCTTGGTTCAGCATCTTTATCATTAAAAAACCTCTGCATGAAGCGGTAAAAGCACTGTCAGCTACATCTGGACTCTTGGCGGACAATGCCGAGCAGCAGGAGAAATCGGCTGTATCGCAATCTGGATCTGCGAATGAAACGACGGCGACGATGGAAGAGTTAGGCGTCGCTTCCACTCGCATGGCAGAACAATCGGAAGTGGCGTCGGCAGGTACTCAGGAAGCGGCGGCTCTTACTGAACAAGGTTCAGGCATGATCGAGCTTGCACGTGAGGGAATTGACGCGATGCAGGTTAAAGTGGAAAAAATTGCCGAAGAAATTTTTCTTCTCTCAGAGCATACAAGTCAAATCGAAAACATCACCCGGTTGGTCAGTGATTTAGCCAACCAGACTAATCTCTTGGCTCTGAACGCCGCTATTGAGGCGGTTCGAGCTGGAGAGCATGGTAAAGGCTTTGCCGTGGTGGCCGGTGAAATTCGAAAACTAGCAGATCAGAGTAAAGCGTCAGCTGAAAAAATTAATGTGTTGTTGGTTGATATTCAGAAAACAACCAAGTCTACGGTTATGGTAACCAAAGAAGGAACCAAGACTGTCCAAGAGGTGAAGCTTCATGCTCAGGGCGCGATTGACTCATTCGCGAGTGTCCGGGCGGCAGTGGACAGTGCCTATCAAAGTGCCATGCAAATTACATTGAATGTGAAGCAGCAAGCCAAGGCTGTTAAACCAGTTATTGCCGCGATGAGTTCGCTCAATGCTGGGGCCAAGGAAACAGCGGATGGGATTCATGAAACGAAAGAGGGAGTGCAACGACTGAAAAAAATTGCGGATAATCTTCAGGGAATGGTGTAGCATGGCCATAGTGGAAGAGATTCAAGAGGCTCAAACCTCGAAGAATACTTCGGTTGGAGTCGAGACCATGGTGGACTGGTTGGGATCTCGAATTTCTTCCTACTGTGGAACACGAATTTCTGAGGGTGAAACACAAAAGCTGGATGGAATTGTCCGAAAGCGGATGGAGCTTCTTTCTCTTCATGATCCAGTACATTTTTTTCAACTTGTCGAATCCCAATCAAACGAGGGTAAAGCAGAATGGGACCAATTGCTTTCTCTTTTCATGAACGGAGAAACGTTTTTCTTTCGTGACAGTGGGCAGTTTGCGCTTCTCAAAGAACACATTCTTCCGGCGTTGATTCATCGTCGGAAGGCGGCGCGGTCACTTCGGATCTTGAGTGCTGGATGCTCGACAGGTGAAGAGGCGTATTCTCTTGCCATTCTGGTGGATCAACTCCTTCCTCATCACCAAGATTGGGAAGTCCATATTCTGGGAATCGATATCAACGTTCAATCTATTGAACGTGCTCAACAAGGTGTCTATGGCCAATGGGCTTTCAGAAAGATTGATGCAGAATTACAGCAACAGTATTTTCAGCAACATGACAGTCACTGGGTGCTGAATGAATCCATTCGGAAGATGGTGACCTTTCAAAAGGGCAATCTTTTTGCGGACACGTTTTCTTTTTCAACATTGGGGATCGACGAACTGGATTTAATCATTTGTCGGAACGTGTTTCTCTATTTTCACGCTGATGCAATTGGACTTGTGGTAGAAAAAATGATGGGAGTATTGGCAAGTGACGGCTACTTTCTCACGGGGCATGGTGAATTGCCACCTCAGGCGGTAAGAACGCTCCAGGCCAAGATCTTTCCAGATTCTGTCATATATCAACGACCACAAACGCTGTGTACCATGTCATAGGGGATCATCCTGTACCAACATGAAAATACACATTGACCCGATTTTAGCATCTAAATTTTTTTCCATCTCAAAGTACGATCATTCTTTTAATTCTTAAAGAGTGGATTGTGCTCTCGTTGCGGGTGAACCATGCTTTGTTCGACATCAATTTCTTCAATCACATCTGGATTGCATTTAATCTTTGACCGACATCAAACGCGGTATGCGTTGCCTCTTCCCTTGGTAAAAGAGGTCATCTGTCTTCCCGAGTTGGTCTCCGTTGATAATATGCCGGATCATATCGTGGGGATTTTTAATTATCATGGTCAACATGTCCCGGTCATGAATTTGGATAGCGCCTTAGGGCACGTGTCTTTTCGGTACAAAATTAGTGACAATGTGATTCTTTTTGAATGGAATGGCGGTATTTGTGGATTGATAGTTGATGAAACTCGGGATTTGTTGGATATTCAATCCGAACAGATGGAATTGGAATCAGCGACAGAAAATGAAATCGGTGAAGCGAACCCTTTTATAGCACTATTGATGCCGCATGCTGAGGGTGTCATCAATGTGTTGAATCCACTTCCTTTAGCTCAAGATCAAGATGTCATGAAGCAATTCATTCAGCAACTATCTGAATCTCACAGCGAGAGTCAGCTGGCTGAGTCTCCAAAGCTTATTCGGGGTATGACGTTGTTGGAGCAATCCCTCATGCGTGACCGTACCACGAGTCTTATGGAGTCTGACAAAGAAGACCTCTCGGCATACACGCAACTTGTGGTTATCCGTATCGATCAGGAGTACTTTGGCATTGATTTACCCTTAATCCAGGAATGTGCTGAATATTGGCGTGTGACCTCTGTCCCCGGCTGTCCAGATTTTGTCCTAGGTGTGATCAATGTGCGAGGCGATGTGTTACCCATTGTTGATATGCGTGGCATACTCAATGTGCCGATGAGGAAGGGCGACAATTTCCACAAGGCTATTGTTATCCAGTTTGAAAATATTCTCGTGGGTATTGTGTGTGAAGAAATTATTGAATCGGTTTTTCTTCAGGCCAGTGATATGGTGACTGGATCATTGACTGGGAGTGCAATGGACGAGGGGTATGTTCGAGGGATTGCCAAATTCCATGATGAGAAAATCTTAAAAGTGTTGGATTTGCAGAAGCTTCTGATGAATGGAGAAGTCACGGTTGATCAGACTTTTTCTCAAGTGGCTTCGGAGCAACAGTCCGTCGAATCAGATGAGACTGTTGAGGCTGCTGTCGGTGAAGTGAACGAATTAGATTCCATCTTTAGACGAGAGAGCAAAGAATCCCTGAATGATCTCCGTGAATCTATTACGCATTTACGAGAGATGTTGAGTAGTACAGGAGATCAAACAGAAAGAAGTGTTCAGGCGACGCTACAAAAGGCTTTCAATCAATCTCACTTTCTGATGAGTGTGGCTCGAATGTTGGGTGCTCGAAAAATGGAAATTGTCGCTCGTCGGGTTGAGGACCTTTTGCGTGGGGCGAAACGAGGGCAGAAAGTACTGACGTTAGAATTTGTTGATTACTTGGACCAAGGCATGAACGGGGTTCAAGCCCTATTGGAAGAGTTTACGACTGAGGCGACAACGAATATTGATCCTCTCGATTTTTTAGATGGACGGGCTTTAGATGTTGCTGGAATGGTTCACGAACCTACAGAAATACGGCGTGATGTCGAAACAACACAAAGAGAGCATGGAGGCGACCTCCTCGTAGAATCCGTCAGATTAGATGCGCTGATAGAACTCATAACTGACCTAAAGGCTATTGTCTGTGGACGACAAGAGTGCCTTGTCGATACCAAACACCTCGTAGAGTTCTCCGATACGTGGAGTCATAAAGTCTTTGAACAACGTGCTATTGGTGCCATGGGAAGTCGCTCCACTGAACTGACGTCCAGGGAGGATATGGCAAATTTTTATAAACACGAAAATCAGCAGCTTTCAGTATTAACAACTGTCGTGGGTCGTGTCGCGAGAACGGTCAGTGATGAGCAGCAGCGATTGAGTTCCATTTCCGAAACGCTCGAGGAACATGTTCGGTCAATGAGGCTTTTGGCTTTTTCCTCCTTCTTTCAACATCTCCCAAAGCTGGCTTCTGAAATAGCCAGAGACCTACAGAAAGAGGTAGAGCTGAGTATTGAAGGTGGGCATATGACTGTGGACAAACAAGTCCTGGAAGAACTAAAAGAGCCGTTACGTCAGCTCATTCGAAACGCGATACACCATGGGATTGAATCTCCAAGTGAGCGGATTCAAGCGGGGAAACCACGAAAGGGAGCCGTTCGGCTCTATGCCTTTCAAATGGGAACCTATCTGCTTCTCGAATTATGGGACGATGGGAGAGGATTGGATATAGAGGCGATCAAACAAGAGGCTATCAAAGACCAATTGTGTACTCCTGAGGAATTAGAGGTAATGCCAATTCCGCAAATTGAATCATTAGTCTTCAATCCAGGATTTTCTACAGGATCGACTGTTCCAGGAGTAGCAGAAAAGGGAGTGGGCTTAGGTTTTGTTCAAACGTCTATCAAGCGTCTCCGTGGAGCGGTGTATGTTGGGTCGACTCCTGGCTCGGGTTGTATGATTCAAATTCAATTGCCAGGACCTATGCCGCCTGTTCATATTTTAATTATCTCGGTGTCTGGTCAGAGATATGGAATTTCCATCGACCAAGTTCAAACGACGACCCATGTGCAATGGAAAGGACCCGGGTCATCTAGGAATCAAGAATTTGTGACTGAAGATGGTCAGGTTGTTCCGCTGGTGGCTCTCGCTGATGTATTAGAATTGGAGGAACGGCTTGAGCAAGAGGAGCTTCGCCCATGCGTTGTTGTCGTGGTAGATGGAAAGCCGCTTGGATGTCTTGTTGATGAAATATTGACTGAGCAAGAAGTGAGACCTCAGCCACAAGGTCTCATATTAAAAAAGGTACGAAACGTATCAGGTTCGACCATTCTGAATACTGGAGAAGTCTGCATTATTCTGAACGCAGACGACCTCATCCGAACGGCTGAAAGGCACAAGGCCGTTTCTCCCTCCTTCTCATGAAGTGTCCCTTGGCCTAAGGCCTAGCCCTTATTTGCGTGCAGTATTCGCGCTTCCCATATCTACGGGCGGTTTGCCCTAAACGTAAAGGGGACCATGTCGAGAGCCTTCGGTCTAGGTGTCCCACAACCAATTCGAATCTTCCTTGTAGGCGAGAGACTCGCCTCTCTCGAGCCGATGCTCGTCGAGTCTTCTGACATTGAAATCAGTGGAATAGCCAAGAATGGGAAAGAGGCCCTGGTCCTCATATCAAAGCAGAATCCGCAAGTTATTTGCACTGAATTAGAAATGCCCGTCATGGATAGCCTGGATCTTACAAGGGGCATCATGGCGACGGATCCTCGCCCTATTCTTGTGGTGAGTTGGTTGGGCCAACAAGAAGATCGAGACAAGACTCTCCAGCTATTCGAAGCTGGCGCGATTGAAGTGTTTCCTCTCTTGGATAGTGATAGCGAACGCGTTCGATATGCGAACGCGTATGAATTGATCAAAAAGATTAAAATCCTCTCGGGAGTCATGGTTTTTCGAAGGCGGCAGATCCTTCCTGTGAGTTCTTGGGTGTCGACACCATCGGTCTCGAGTGAGCCTTCTCAGGAGCTTCCGGGAATCGTGGTGATTGGGGCCTCGACAGGTGGACCTCCAGCCCTCAAAGAAATTTTGACTCAACTGCCGGATGATTTTTCATTCCCAATTGTGTGTATCCAACACATTTGCCAGGGGTTTTTGCAGGGATTAGTTGATTGGCTCGCTGTGGATTGTTCCCTAACCGTGTCTATCGCCCAGGCCGGTGAGATGCCTCAAGCGGGGACGGTCTATTTTCCACCAGAACATCGTCATTTGAAATTCGACGCCGATGGGCGATTTGTGATCGTCAATGGGTCAAGAACTGATGATCATATTCCCTCTGTCACGGTTTCCTTTCAATCAGCAGCCTATCGGTTCGGGAGTCATGTTATTGCAGTGTTACTCACTGGAATGGGTGAAGACGGGGCTGAGGGTATGTTGTCTATTGCGGAACAAGGGGGAATCACCATTGCGCAAAACGAGCAAAGCTGTGTGGTATTTGGTATGCCTCATCGCGCTATTGAAGCCAAAGCTGCCTCCCATATTCTTCCCTTAGAGGATATTGCATTTATGTTGATTAGTACGGTTGTGAAATACTCCACCCGGGTAGGCGATGAGGATTTTCTTCAGAACCCTTCAGCCCAGAATTCCGCTGCAGGAACGAATAAGCCCTTTGAGACATGAATATATACGCTTTCTTTTGAAGAACGAGTCTGCTTACTGGTAACTCTCACAGAGTGGGGGTGGACTTACGATTGCGTGCAGAAGGGAATGGACAGGAACTCAGGCGTCAAACCCACGATCAAGTCATGGATTCTTCCAGGGGTGCTGGAGATGAATCACGCGAAGCTTCGGCGCTAATGCGACTTTCTAATGCTTGAATGTCATCATTTTGTTTCGATAATTCTGACTCTAATAATTGGTTTTGCAGTTCCGCATTTTGGAGCTTATTCTTCAAAATTTGGAATTCAGGTGGCAAAGAATCAATACTTTCCTGACTTGGTAATTCTCGGTTCAGTTGGGTTTTAGTTTCCTCTAACTTTTTGGTCAATTGTGTATTCTTGGTCTGTAAGGTCTGCATCTCTTGGATGGGCTTGGTACTCGTGGGGGTCGATTTATTTGACAAGAGAAGCTGGGCTTTCGTCTCCTGTAATTCTTTGGTCAAATCCGCGTGGCTGGCTTGTAACGCTCGCATCTCTTCTGAGGGTTCGGTGGTCGTGGTTTGTTTGGCCTGAAAGAGTTGGGATTTCGTCTCCTGCAATTTTTTCGTCAAGTCCGCGTTGTTGGCTTTTATATTCTCCATTTCTTCGGAGGGTTCGGTTGTCGGCATCGGTTTGCTTGTCGCGAGTTGAGCTTTCATGGTTTGGAGATCTTCGGTCAGGTGTGAATTGATATCTTGGAGGTTCCATATTTCCTGGGTTTTTTCTGCTCTCAGTTTGGATAATTCTGCTTCGATTTTTGAAGGTTCGGTGCCAGCTTTGGGGGTCTGTAGGGCTTGGACGAGCTGGGATTTCGTCTCCTGTAAATCCTTGATCAGTTGGGCATTGCTGGTCTGTAATGTCTGCACCTCTTGTGTCGATTCAGTACTATTTTGTGCAGGAGTCTGTAACGCTTGTGTGAGTTGAGCTTTCGTCTCCTGTAGTTCTTTGCTCAATGCAGCATTGTTGTTCTGTAATGTCTGCAGCTCATGGCTGGGTTCGGCGGTGGGAGATTGTTTGCCTGACGCGAGTTGAGATTTTGTGACTTGTAACTCTTCTGTCAGATGCTCATTGATTTCCTGTAGGTTCCATATTTCTTGAGTCTTCTCTGCTCTCAACTTCGACAATTCAGCTTCGATTTTAGTGGGTTCCGCAGGAGGTGGTGGAGGCTGTGCGGCTTGGTTTTTCGCCTCTTGTAATTCTTTCGTCAATTGGGAATGACTGGCCTGTAGCGTCTGCATTTCTTGAGTGATGGTGGTGTTTCCCTGGGCAGCTTGGGTCAATTGGATCTGTGCTTCCTGCAAATCTTTGGTCAATTGGGCAGTGCTGACTTCTAAGATCTGCACTTCTTGGGTGAGTTTGGTCTTTGCCTCGAGAGCATGAGTTAATTTGGCATGTGTTTCTGGTAATTCTTTAGTTATTTGGGTATGACTCACCTGCATGGTCTGAATTTTTTGAGCCAGTTGATTCTTTTCCTGGACAGCCTGTGCTAATTGACTTTTCGTCTCTTGGTACTCTTTGGTCAATTGGGCGTTGTTGGTTTGTATGGTCTGTATTTTTTTCGTGAGTTCGGTGTTTGCCTCTAAGGCGGGAGCAAGTTGAGCGTTCTCAGCCGTCAGAGTAGATAACTCAGTTTCGATTGTCTTCAATTGGTCTCCCAGGACTACTTTTTCGCTAAGCAAGGTGTTAGCGCTTGTGTGCACTTCTTCAAGGAGTTGAAGTATATCGTTGTTGTTCTTCATTGAGAGATGGCCTTTCGAATCGCTGGAAATGGCTTAAATGTGACTACTCTACATACTAGGTCGGTTGATTCTTCTTAAAATTAAGCCTTTTAAGACAGAAATCTAAGAGCTTTTCTTTTAGGTTCGAGTCTCTCACAAGCTGATTATATTTGAACAACATAATGAGTAACCCAGTATCTCTTGTTTCTCAAAGTTCGTGCTCAATGTATTTGGAGAGTTGGGTACAAGCGGTACTCACTGTAGCCCTAGTGTAAGCTTCCCCGTCAAGCGGACAATTCATACGTAGAGTTTTCCGGCGTTGGTTTGTGATAGGCACACGGAGCCGCCCCCTGTAGCGCATCATGCGGTCGTTGTTCATTATAGATGGTGATCCACCCTGCCGTGAGTGTC
>JAJDBS010000126.1 GCA_029261235.1 Nitrospirales bacterium | reverse complement strand
ATTCGTGAGCATTTGGTCATGTCCCTTGTGACAAATATTGGACCCAAGCCCAACCTGATTGCTGAAATCCCGGAAGCCTGTCGGCGGATCAAACTCCAGCAACCAATTCTGAGTAATCAGGATCTCCAAAAAATCCGCATGATTGGGGATCCTCATTTTAGTAGTAAAACGTTGTCACTGCTCTTTAAAGTTTCGGAAGGGCCGGATGGACTCGCGGCAGCGATTGAGCAACTTTGCATAGAGGCTTCTAAGGCGATTAAGGACGGAGAAAAGTTTTTGATTTTGAGTGATCGAGGGGTGAATGAGGAATGGGCGCCGATTCCGAGTTTGTTAGGTGTCTCTGCCGTGCATCATCATTTGGTTCGAGAGGAAACGCGTACCGAAGTCGGATTGATTCTCGAAACCGGTGAGCCTCGGGATGTCCATCATTTTGCGTGTTTGATTGGGTATGGCGCAGGGGCGATTAACCCGTACTTGGTGGTGGAATCTCTGGTGGATATGGAGCGGGAAGGGTTCTTCCCTGAGACCGTGGATGCGGCGACCGCCGAGTCGAGATTTATCAAGGCAGTGAATAAGGGGTTGTTGAAGATATTTTCCAAGATGGGCATTTCGACCCTGCAATCATATTGTGGCGGACAGATTTTTGAGGCAATCGGCCTTCGGTCTGATTTGATTGACCGCTATTTTACCGGGACTGCCTCACGCATTCAGGGAATCGGCATACAAGAATTAGGTGATGAAACTTTACGGCGTCATGCTTTGGCCTATCAACCCGTACCGATTCGTCAATTAGATTTTGGTGGGGAAATCCATTATCGCATTCAAGGGGAACACCATAATTGGAATCCTGACACCATCTTTAAATTACAGCATGCCACCCATACGAACAGCTCCAAAACGTTTGCCGAATATTCTGCCTTGGTGAATGAAGAACAGAAACAGCGTTCGACTATTCGAGGCATGTTCGATTTTGAATTTCTCCCACAGCCGATTTCTTTAGAGGAAGTTGAGCCGGTCAGTGAAATCGTCAAGCGGTTTACCACTGGAGCGATGTCATTCGGGGCCATCAGTAAGGAAGCCCATGAAACGCTAGCCATTGCGATGAACCGTCTAGGAGCGAAGAGTAATACTGGTGAAGGTGGAGAGGATCCGGAACGGTTCATTCCCTTACCCAATGGCGACTCCAAAAATTCGTATATTAAGCAAGTCGCGTCTGGTCGTTTTGGGGTGACCGCGCATTACTTGGTGAATGCCAAAGAATTGCAAATTAAGATGGCTCAGGGGGCCAAGCCTGGTGAAGGTGGGCAGTTGCCGGGGCACAAGGTTGATGAGGGGATCGCCAAACTTCGGTACTCCACTCCTGGTGTACAGCTTATTTCGCCGCCGCCGCATCACGATATTTACTCGATTGAGGACTTGGCTCAGCTCATTTTCGACTTAAAGAATTCCAATCCGGAAGCTGCGGTTTCGGTCAAGTTAGTTTCTGAAGTGGGTGTCGGCACGGTGGCAGCAGGTGTCTCAAAAGCCCATGCCGATAAAGTCTTGATTAGTGGAGATTCTGGAGGTACAGGGGCTTCTCCTCTGTCTTCCATCAAATATGCTGGTATTCCCTGGGAGTTAGGGCTTGCGGAAACCCATCAGACGCTGGTGGTGAATGATTTACGTGGGCGCATTCGTGTGGAAACTGATGGCCAATTGAAAACTGGACGGGATGTGGTGATCGCAACCCTGTTAGGTGCCGAGGAGTTTGGTTTTTCCACCGCACCATTGATTGTGGAGGGCTGCATTATGATGCGTAAGTGTCATTTGAACACCTGCCCTGTTGGTGTCGCGACCCAAGATCCTGAATTGCGCAAGCAATTTACTGGTAATCCAGATCACGTCGTGAACTTTTTCCTGTTTGTTGCAGAAGAGATTCGTGGACTCATGGCACAATTGGGATTTCGGACGATGAAAGAGATGATTGGCCGAGTGGACAAACTCAAAGTTCAAAAGGCTGTAGACCATTGGAAAGCCAAAGGACTGGACTTGTCACTCTTGCTCACGAAACCTCAGGTTGGTCCAGACGTGGCAACATCCTGGGTCCAAGCACAAGATCATGGGTTAGCCGACATTTTAGACAATCAATTGGTGGAGCGATGTCAGCCTGCGATTGTTCGAGGGGAGGCGGTTTCCTTCGAATTGCCCATTCGGAATTTGAATCGAACGACCGGCACCGTGTTGTCCAGTCATATTGCACGGCGATACGGAACCGATGGGCTTCCCACAGACACGATTCGTATTAAATTTACAGGCTCGGCGGGGCAATCCTTTGGAGCATTTTTATCGAAGGGGATTACTCTGACTCTTGAAGGCGAATCGAATGACTATTTGGGCAAGGGCCTATCAGGTGGGAAAATCATTGTGGTGCCTCCGCCGAATGTGACTTATTCTCCAGAGGACACAATTTTGATTGGGAATACCTCACTCTATGGGGCCACAGCCGGTGAGGGATATTTCTATGGGATCGCTGGTGAGCGTTTTGCTGTTCGTAATAGTGGGGCTCGAGTGGTTATTGATGGAACCGGTGATCATGGGTGTGAATACATGACGGGTGGGGTCGTAGTCGTTCTAGGGAAAACTGGGCGTAACTTTGCCGCGGGAATGTCCGGCGGTGAGGCCTATGTTTTAGATGAAGAGGGGAAATTCCCAGAGCGATGTAATATGGGTATGGTGGAGCGGGAAAGGGTTGAAGCATCTGAAGATATACAGACTCTTCGCACGATGATTGAATCACATTTACGTTATACAAAGAGCGTCAATGCCAAGCGAGTGTTGGATGCGTGGAATGTCATGTTGCCTAAATTTGTCAAAGTGATGCCGAGAGACTACAAGCGTGTGCTTCTAGAGCGGAAGGCAGCATTTGCCAAAGAACAGGCGCAACGTGAACGAGAGGAAGGAGAGAGTCGTGGCTGATCCTCGTGGGTTTCTCAAGTTTACTCGGGAAGGACCGGAACGTCGACCGGTGGAGCTCCGCGTCAAAGACTACAAGGAGCTTTATAAGCCGTTTGATGATGAGAAGCTCAAGGTACAGGGAGCCCGGTGTATGGACTGTGGGGTTCCATTTTGCCAGAGCTCGACTGGTTGTCCTGTCGTCAATTTGATTCCGGAATGGAATGATTTAGTGCATCGTGGCCGTTGGAAAGATGCCCTCAAAGCCTTGCATACCACCAATAATTTTCCAGAATTTACCGGGCGCCTGTGTCCTGCGCCATGTGAGTCGGCTTGTGTCTTGGGTATTAATAACGATCCCGTGTCGATTCGAGTCATTGAGTGGAATATCATTGATAAAGGATTCGAGGAAGGCTGGGTTGAACCAGTCTTGCCCGTGGTCTCGACCGGGAAGAAAGTAGCTGTAGTTGGTTCAGGACCCGCTGGCTTAGCCGCGGCGCAACAATTAGCTCGAGGCGGGCATCAGGTCACAGTCCTAGAAAAAGCTGATCGAATCGGAGGTCTTCTTCGTTACGGCATCCCAGATTTTAAAATGGAAAAGTGGGTGCTGGACCGGCGACTAGAGCAAATGCGTAAGGAAGGCGTGACATTTGAAACCAGTGTATGTGTGGGTGTTGATACGAATTTAGAAAAATTAGGCCATGATTTCGATGCTGTTCTGCTTGCCATGGGTGCTGAGCAAGCTCGAGAGCTTCCCGTCCCAGGTCGAGATCTTAAAGGGGTCCATTTGGCGATGGATTATCTCACTCAGCAGAATAAACGTGTTGCGGGGGATACGATTCAGGGAGAAGAAATCTCTGCCAAAGGAAAGCGGGTCGTGGTGATTGGTGGAGGCGATACCGGCTCAGATTGTTTGGGGACCGCGCATCGCCAAGGTTGCGCGGAAGCGCATCAATTTGAGTTGTTGCCGGAACCGCCGCCGACTCGTGCGGGCTCTACGCCTTGGCCATTATGGCCGATGCGACTACGGACCTCGCATGCTCATGAAGAAGGATGTGATCGTGAGTGGAGTATTTCAACAACCAAGTTCTCTGGAGAAGATGGACACGTCAGAAAGCTACATACGAATCGTGTTGTCTTTGAAGAAGGAAAGATCGTGCCGGTTGCAGGATCTGAAGCGGAAATAGATGCCGACCTCGTGCTCTTAGCGATGGGTTTTGTGGGCCCGGTCAAAAATGGGCTATTAGATTCACTCGGGCTGAACTATGATGCCAGGGGGAATGTTGGGGTTGATGAACATTTCATGACAAATATTGATGGCGTCTTTGCTTCGGGTGATACGAAGCGTGGGGCGTCTCTCATAGTCTGGGCCATTGCTGAAGGTCGGAAAGCGGCACAGGGCGTTCATCATTATTTACAATCCGGGCATTCTCTTCGAACTTCTTAAGTTTTTCCTTCCCACCTTCCTCTGGTTTTTTGTTTTCTCTCTCCGAATAAATGCTTGAATTTTCAAGCTATTCTCGTTGCCAAACTTAGAAGTTCCGGGCATGGGCGGCACTGCCGCGAGCAAGCGTTTGGTGGATTTCCTGAATGAGTCGTAATTCTATGTCGGCAAGCTCTGCTTGTGGAGCGGCAAAAATATGTCCGTTTCTCGAGAGTTTTTCAAATTCTGCTCGCACCCAAATTGTGGTGTGGTCGGCAGGTCCTTTCTCAATCATGGCCAGGTATTGATTGCGAAAGCCAGAGAGTTCCAATGATGGTGGGAGAGATGTCTTCCGATCCGTGATATAAATAGCTTTTTGGTCGGTTTGCATCGTGGAGAGAATGGTATACCCATTTTTTGTGAAGGACTCTTCCATGATCGTGGAGACGGCGGAGAACGTGAAAGGTAATTTATGAGATTGGCCGCCAATTTGTTGAATGATAAGAGATTTCCTCATGTGGTCCCGTTGACTCCGCAACCATTGGGCATCTCTTTGGAGCTTCGTATTCTTCTTTTCTAACGACTGTATGGTGGCGACATCTTTTTTGGGAACATTAGTCAGTTGCGTTATTTGGCTTTGAGCCTCTTCTAATTGAGCTTCGTGCGAGGCTGCTGTCTCTCTACTTTCCTGATTTAAGCGGTCGATTTGCTGTTGCAGGACTTTATTGCCGTCTTGGAGAGACTGAATGACCGACTCCAATTTTACGCTCTGCTTTTTTAACTGAAGGGTTTCTCCTTGAAGGGCTGTTTGATCTTGGGGGCAGGCCGTCAGCATGAGGAGGCAAAGAAAGGCGATGAGAGCGAATGCCACTCGCATCAGAAAGGTCTGCATCTTGTCAATTTGTGGTGAGGTTGATTGTTGACGTAATTCTGACATGTTCGCAGGCTCAGCATTGTGAGCAAGGATTCAATTAAATGCGGAGTGAAAATGGGTACCTTTTATTAGGTAGTCTATGCTTAATTGCGAGTTATTTCAATTAGTACAGCAGTGAGGAGCCAAAAGTGAATAGTGAGAGACCTGTGAAAAGCTGAGGGTCTCGTGAACTTTTTGTACTTGTCATAGCATGAGGGAAGTCTGTTTAAATCTCTTCTTTCTGGGCATCGCCTTAAATCAGATGGGGAAATTGAATGTCGTACGAGGGTAGAACGAATAATAGATCAGAAAAGTCGTGAAATCATGGTATGCTCGTTCGTTGAAAATAGGATTTGATCAGGAGTCACTCATGTCGAACTTCGTGCGAAAAACGTTTCCGGTTCCTCCCCTTTCCTGCAATTGTTCCATTGTTGGTGATCTCGAGACGAAGCAGGCGGTCGTGGTTGATCCTGGTGGAAGTCCTGAACGCATTCTTGAGGAAGTTGAGTCGTTAGGTCTCACGGTTTGCGCCATTTTGCATACCCATGCCCATTTCGATCATTTCCTAGCATCAGGGCACATCAAATTAGCGACTGGAGCTCCGCTCTGCCTGCATCCAAATGATAAAGATCTTTGGGATATGCTGGAGATTCAATGCCAAATGTTTGGTGTGCCTTATGTACCAGTTCCGCCGCCTGATCAATGGATTCATGATGAGGAGGAGATGGTCATCGGGCCGTATATCGCAACGGTTCTTCATACGCCAGGTCATACCCCCGGTTCTACCTGTTTTTATTTCCAGAGTGAAGATTTAGTCTTTTCCGGGGATACGTTGTTTCGAGGAGGAATTGGGCGGACGGACTTATGGGGTGGAGATGGTCGAGCGATTGTTCAATCTATTCGAGATCGATTGTTTTCTCTGAAAGAAGAAACGCTCGTGATTCCAGGACATGGTGGGGAATCGTCAATTGGTCGTGAACGCGAATCCAATGTATTTGTAAATGCCTGATAATTAAAAGTTAAGGCAACTCGGTTGATTGAGCAAGTCAGTATCCGGACTTGATTCTCCTATTATCTTGTTTTTTTTAATTTTAATACTTATGAATCAAAGCACTCGGTAAGGCAGCAGGACTCTGAGCATGTTGTTTCTCAAAAAGATTGATCATTGATTATGGCTGAAATGGCGCAATTGAGAGTTTTCAGCGAGGTGAGTGGTAGTTAAAAAGAGTTGATATTTTTGTGAAAAATAGGCACTGTGTGAAAACAAGAGAATATGATCAATTTTGACTCTATTTCATTAAAAATGAGTGAATTTATAGGTGATTAATGGCATTTCATTCTGTCGGAGAGTATTCAGTTAAAAACTTTCTTGCTTCGCAGAATGTCATATGTTATAAACCTTTCCTCTTTTGAATGGGCCTTGAGTGATCAATAAGAAAATAGACTTGCGTTGTTAAGTAAATCCTTTATTATCAACAAGCTTCTCATGAGGAGGTGGGCGATGCACAAAGTGCTTCTATCCGTCCTTTTAAGTGCGGTGTTAATTGCAGCCGGTTCTTCAGCTTCGTGGGCGTTACAATCAGGTGGTGTGGAAATTGGTGATCTAGCAACCGGTTCGGTTGTTGGGCAAAAGTTTAAAAGCATGGATGTTGATTTAGAGTTCAACATTATGGAAATTGGCGGAAAAAAGGTGATCTATCCTCCCGTCGCAATTTTGGATCTGGTCAGCTCGGGTACTGGTGGTCGCGCACAGGCTCCTGTCCTTCTTAAGGTGACCAACAACTTAAAGAGCGATCATGGCTTTACACTCGGCAGTGACACAAAAAGAGATGATCCATGGGCTATTGACGTTAAGGTTGTGTTGAAGCCAGGAGAAACCAAGTACATTGGTATTCCTATGAGTGATCTGACCTATGTAACAACAAATGGTATCTTGGACTATAGCTGCCAATTGCATGGTGCTCACTTAGGTGGAAAACTTGTGATCATGAAGTAGAAAAAATACTAGATATAATAATATCTAGGGTGAGTCAAAAAGCCCCGTTCCTTTAGTTGAGGAACGGGGCTTTTTATTTGAACGGTGTTGTCTTATCTCGAATATTAAGGGAGCCTTTTTAAATTTCTTTCTCATCACTGTGACAATCGACTTTCGCTCCTAAGGGGATCTGTTGTGAGCCAATGAGCTTGCCATTCACCAGAAGCAGCAAGAATCGATTAGGATGAGTGTTTTCTTTGGAATTGACTTGAAGCTCGGTGTTAATGTCCACAATTATTTCATTGGAAAGATCTGAGGTTGTATCATTGATGACCCAAAAATAGTGGCTTCCTTCCGGATAGATTTTTGAGACAAATTGATCAATGACTATGGAAACTTCAGAGTAGGCTGATTGGCTGACGGTAGGAGTAAAAACGAGTGAGATGCAAAAAGCAGTGATTGGGAGGTAGCGCATGTCAATCCTCCATGGTAAGAAGTAACTGTTGGGATTTTCTCTTACATTCTTTTCCCGTACATCTTTTTTTCGGCGAAATGCAAGCCGTACTTAATGATGGTGTATGGTAGTGTAGCGGGCTCAGAAGGCTGAGTTCAATGAGTATCGGAAGAAGACGGAATGTCTGGGGTTGGACTTTTGGGAAAAATAGTGAGTGGTTGCTATGTTGTCATTTTTAAAGTTACAGGACGGAACCAATAAAAAGAGAATACTGTTTCTCTTGCTCATGTCTTTGATGTTGATTTCTGGGGCATTATTATTTAATTCGCCAGGACAAACACAAGTCATCAATGTGAAGTTCCCTAGCGGGGCGATTCTCAAGGCTGAGGTGGCCGATACTCCAGAAAAACTCTTATTTGGCCTGGCGTTTAGACCGTCGCTTCCTGCAGGCGAAGCGATGCTCTATATTTATGGGGAATCAGGCCTGCATCGTATCTGGACGAAGGAGTTTCAATTTCCGGTTGATATCATATGGGTGGATGAAAGTAAATTTGTTGTACATGTGGAGCGAAATGTTCCTCCCTGTTCGGACGATCCTTGTCCTAGGTACGGGCCGCCCAATGATGCCAGATATATTCTTGACGCCAATGCGGGTGTTATTGAGCAGGCGAATATTGCCGTTGGCAATCAATTGAAATTTATCTTGTCTATCCCTTAATGGGTAGTTGTCGCTGGGTTAATCTTTGAATTATGGATAGTAGTAAGCAATGTGAACCATCGAGTCCTAAAGAGGGATACGTGTTTGTCTCGAATCTTGAAGATCTTCCTCAAGGAAAGGGACGGGTTTTTAAAGTAGAAGGCAAGACCTTGGCGCTGTTTCGTATTGATGATCGGTGCTTTGCGATTAATGACATCTGCCCTCACCAGGGGGCTTCATTGGGCAAGGGTCGCCTCAAGGGTTTTGTTGTGGCATGTCCATGGCATCATCAGCAATTTGACATTCGGACAGGATTTGGACCTGATGGTGGTGGGTACTGCGTGGTGAATTACGATGTCCATGTCACGAATGGTCAAGTATTTGTCTGTCCTAAAAAGCGAGATTGGTTAACTGGGGAGTAAGCATTTTTCGGTCGCGACCAACATTTATTTTTCAGAGGGAAAAGGGTATGGATACCAGCCAAATTGAAAGCAAACCCATTCAGGCGGCACAATCTGATACGTTCCTCATTCATTTATGGGAAGATCGGACGCGTGGCGAGCAGTGGGTGCCCACCTATGATCCTAAGGTTTTAGCTTTAGTGGAAGATGATTTTCTCCGCACGGTGAGCAATAATGCCGTGGATTCCGGACGCCGCTCTTTTGAATTCCAGGCGTTGACGACGGGTACGCATCACTTAGAATTTAGCAAACGTATGGCCTGGAAGTTCACGGCTGAAGATCGGAGAATCTTTGAGGTGACTGTCCTTGATCCTCCAGCAAAGTAGCGTTCCATGCCAGATATTGGGTATCTCAATGGTCATTTTTCATCACTAGCAGAGATTGCCATCTCACCAGATGACCGGGGTTTCCTATTTGGGGATGGCATTTATGAAGTCATCCGCGCCTACCATGGAGTGCCTGCTTTTTGGGAAGAGCATTATTCCCGCCTTGTTCATAGCGCCACAGAAATTCAAATTTCGTTCCATCTAGGACCACAAGACTTTTATCATCTTCTGCTCACAGGCCTTCAACAGAGTGGCTATTCGGACGGTAAAATCTATATTCAGCTGACTAGAGGGGTAGCCCCTCGGGAGCATGGATTTCCCCTCAATACCAAACCGACCGTTTTCATCTCATTTCGAGAAATGCGCGTTCTTCCTATTGAGACGATCAAGGAGGGCGTGAAGGTCATCACCGTTTCTGATATTCGATGGGATCGGTGTGATATAAAGAGTTTGAATCTCCTGCCCAACGTGCTTGCTAAGCAACAGGCGCAAGAGGCAAAGGTATTCGAATCAATTTTTGTGAGGGATGGGTTGGTGATCGAAGGGGCCACCAGCAATATTTTCATCGTAAAGGAAGGACAGCTACGAACGCCTGAACGAAACCATTTTGTGCTGTCTGGCGTCACGCAGCAACAGGTCATAAACTTGGCTCAAGAACACGGCATAGAAGTCAAATTTGACAGAATAACGCTAAAGGATCTTCGTGAAGCCGAAGAGGTGTTTCTCGCTGGAACAACAATTGAGGTTCTTCCCGTCGTGGACGTGGATGGGACAGCGATTCGTAATGGAAAGCCTGGGCCGGTGACATGTGCTCTGCAACAACACTTCACGGAGCTCGTGTCTCAGCTGTAACAGTAAGACGCGAACGAAAATATAAAGCGCGTCAAGTATCCCCACCATTTTCGATGATTTTTCCCCTGGAGCGCTAATTTCCCACAATTTTGTGGTCCCTTTATTGCGCAAATGCTTCATAGGCCCATGAGGGAAGGCTTGGACTTGACAGGCCGAACTGTTTTGGATACCTTTTCGGCTCCCCGAATCACGGGGTGAGATGTCTATTTGTCTGATTGATTTGAACAAGATACTAAGTAGTTGACAGGTTATTTTTTTTAAGGAGGCCGGTCCATGTTTTATTTGAAAAAGAGGAATGTCGTTACATCCCTTTCATTGGGTTTGTTTCTGGGAGGGGTTTCGTTGATTTCGACGGGGACTCTCTTTGCCGGAGAATCCCAAGAAGCCTTGATGCACAAGACTGGAATGACGCATCAGGATGCTCCAGCTTGGGCTGAAAAGCTCAAAGGGCAGACAATCATAGAGAATTCTATTGAAGGTCGTGCAGAACGCGCTGCTCTTGTCGAAAAACAACATGAAAAAATGATGCAGCAAATTGAGGCAGAAACTGCCGGTACCCCGACTGAAGGCATGTATAACAACATGTCTACCTTGCACCAATATGGTGCGGGAAAGGGCAACTATTTGTTGGCTTCTGAGTCAGAAGGGGAGCCCGTTGCGATGAATGGCGGCGGCCTCTGCCCCAAGACTGCTCCAGTACGTCATTACGATATTGCAGCGATTAACGTGGAAATTACCCTGAACCAATGGTTGGATTACTATCCTGGGTATATGTATACGCTGACGGAAAATCTTGAAAAAGTTCGTGAAGAAGAAGCCAAAAATGCCGCGGCTCGCGAATCAGAAGGTCACCATGATCCAGGAGGCGTGAAAAACGGCATTCAAGATCAATGGATTCAACCGTTGGTCGTTCGTGGAAATCAAGGGGACTGTGTAAAGTTTACCTTGCGTAATCAATTAGAATTTGGTGAAGAAGTCAGCTTGCATATTCATGGGTCGAGCATGGTGATGAGTAAAACTGGGAAGCCAGCTACTACCACGAATATTGATTCGATCGCCGTGGGTGTACCGGAAGAAGATGATGAGGAAGCCCCTGAGGGTTCACCGGTTATTGAAATGGAGTGGTACATCCACCCAGCCACACAAGAAGGTGGACGACAATTTCATAGTTATAGCAATGATCGCGAATTGACTGTTATGGGGTTATTTGGAGTGTTTGTTGTGGAACCCCAAGGTTCTGAATTCTTAGATCCCCTCGGAACCGGCGAAGCGCCAAAGATGGCGAGTGGCTGGCAAGCGATCATCAAAAATGGTACCGGTCCAGATTTTCGTGAATTTGTCTTGATCTATCACGAAGTCGGTGATGAGGCATTCCGCCCAGTGAATAAACATGGGGATTTCTTGCCTCAACGAGATCCATTAACTGATGCATATCGACCGGGTGCACGGGCGTTGAATTATCGAAGTGAGCCATTCGGCATCGATAATATGCATGTGCAACATGAATATTTTGGTTTCGAAGATGAATCAATGGCGTATAGCTCTTATACCTTTGGTGATGCGTCGACGACGATTCCTCGAAGTTACTTAGGTGATCCTGCAAAATTCCGTTTGGTTCATGGTGGGTCTGAGGTGTTTCATTCTCATCATCCACACGGGGGATCAATTCGTTGGGCACGCAGCCCAAGGGCTGTTGATCAAATGCCAATGTGGCATGAAGGCCAAGGTCCTCAAAAGTACCCAGTGATTCGTGCGAAATCGGATCGGGTGGACGTAGAAGTCATTGGTCCATCAGAAGCCGTAGATTTGGAAACCGAATGTGGATCAGGTCTTTGCCAATATTTGGCTGGGGACTTCTTGTTCCATTGCCATGTGGCTCACCATTATGTCGCAGGCATGTGGGGATACTGGCGTGTGTACAATACGATGCAGGTCGATGGGTTTAAAAATGATGTGATGGCTCCTATGAGAGAGCTGCCTGATCGTATTGGTCGAATCCCTAAGCCTGTAACGTCAGATAAGCTTATTGGGACCACGGTTGATTGGTTTGGGAAGAAATTCAAAATTATTGAAAAAGGCAAATCCAACTGGAATTCTGATCCTGTCATCGCGACGATTTATGATTGGGTAGAAATGCAATTGCCGACTCGTGGCAAGCCCGGCCATAAAGATGATTATGTCGAACAACTTAA
>JAJDBS010000125.1 GCA_029261235.1 Nitrospirales bacterium | reverse complement strand
TGAGAGCTGTTGGTCTGGCGTTTGAAGTATTTGGACTTCAAGCTTTTTGAGGCGTGCCATTTCCGTCTTCAGGGCCGTGATCTTGTCTTCCAGTCGTTGAGCGTTGTCCGTGGCCACCGCCGCTTCTTGTCGATCCGCGCTGGCCATCTGGCCCAGATACCGTTCAATGCTCGCATCAATCTCTTGCAACCGGCGCTGCATCTTGGCCTTCGTAAAATTCCGGTCTCGGTTATTCACGGCCTTGAATTTACTGCCGTCGATCGCCACGAAGGCGTCGGCAAACAGATGGAGCTTCTTGCACAGCAGGATGAACTCGCGGCAGACCAAGCGGATGGCGGCGCCATTGTTCTTGCGAAAGTCGGCGATGGTCTTAAAGTCCGGCGCTAAGCGTCCGGTGAGCCACATGAGTTCAACGTTGCGGTGCGCTTCCCGCTCAAGACGACGACTGGATTGCACACGGTTGAGATAGCCGTAGACATAGAGCTTCAGCAGGATAGTGGGGTGGTAGGCTGGGCGACCCGTTTTCTCCGAATGGGTCTTGAAGCCCAGACCTGAAAGATCCAGATCGTCCACAAAGACATCGATGACCCGCACCGAGCTGTCCTCGGCGATGAAATCATCCAATCGTTCGGGAAACAACGTCGCTTGGTGGCGATCGTCGCCTTGAATAAATCCGCTCATCACAGACACCTCCGTTCGAAAGATGCAGTATACTCGCTTCGCGAGTTTTCACACAGCCTGGGCCGGGAGCGGACCGTTATTTGAAAAATCTACCTGATTTCTCGCCACAAAAAAAGAGCGGCGACCTTACTAATACCAGCTCATTGACGAAAAGAAAAAAGAAATAATTTTTCCGGTTCTACCCTCTAGCCCGTCGTACCTGTCGTCAGTCGATAGAACTTCTTGAAGGCCGGGTTTACCTCAATCAGTAAATCCACCATCAGTCGAAATACCTCATCCTGAATCCCTGGCGCCTGACTTTCCCGTGACCCCGCAACATTGAGAATACATGCTAGTGGAGGTGGATAAGCCACATATTTATCATAGTCGTTGAGCTTCTCGTCACCGGCTAGCCAACGCATGATCTCCCTGATCGCAGCTTTAGTCGTAGTGCGTGACAAATCCACCTCGTGCCAAGGTTTCTCTAGATGGTGTGCGTAAGTGGCGGTCTTTAATGAACCACCCTTCAAGGGGCCATAGGTAAAGATCACCGTCGTATCAGAATCGAACACATTTGCTTTGGTGCGGGGGAGATATTCAGGCGAAGCCATTTCATTGAGCTGATACTTGGAAGGAATGACGCCGTCCTCAGCGATGCGTCCTCTCGGGCACCAGCCACCATGAGGCAGATCACAGTGAATGGCGGCATCGAGTCCACCACGATCAGCACCAGTTTGGCCGCCTGAGATAATTTTGGTGATCATGGCATGAAGGTACCCGGAGAGTGATAGGTTTTTTGAAAAACACGGGATTACACCATATAAATATAAAATATGATGAATAAAAATTTGGCCTGAGATTAAGCGAGAAGCAATGAAGTTACCCATCATAATGGGGATAGTCTGAAGAGTTTGCTCGAATTGCCTTGTTTCGGTAATGCCCCCCTTCATGTACGGAGTAATGGCATGCTTCACACAATATTACGCAATTGAACACAGCATTCGTTCCCCCTTGCTGGACGTGTCGCACGTGGTGAGCATGCGCCCCCTCACCATACTTGTGACTTTTTCGGCCTATTTGACCTAAGTGGCTTATTTTTTCTCCGCAACTTGCGCATTGGTTTTTCTGACGCAACAGCGCTTGTTGCTTGGTAACTGGTGCGAATTCCTGCATACGTCCCATAACCTCAATCTCCGTTTCGCTAGCTTGAGCGGCCTAAGCAATGTCCTTCAATTCTCGAACGCTACGATAGTGTGTATTGTTCACTCGGTACTTTCTTGAAGATCTCGCAATAGGCGATCAAAGGCTTTTTTGTATGAGTCATGGTCTTTCCAATGTGAGAAATCCGGAAGAAAGAATTCTCGCACTTCGACGGCGAGGTCTTTTCCGCTGTCCGCATCGAAGCATTCCCAATCTTGGATAGTCTCCATATCCACTAACCGAATGGGAAAGAGTTTCCGTGTTCCATCGCGTTTCTCAGCCCTGCGACAGCGGCGAATCTCGGTCAACACCCATTCGCTTTTAAAGCTATGCTCCGAGAGCACGAGTAAGAGTTTGTCATGCAATCGGATGGCTGAATCAATTTGATCGTAGAGTTTCTCGCCCCCTTTCATTTCCTCTGGGGCATACCAGGTACGAACCCCCTTTCCTTGCAAATCATTAAATAGCTGTTCTGCAAAAATATGATCTTTAGTCGAATGACTGATAAAGCAGGAGTGAAATGGAAGGGGTGATTCCCAAAAGAGCGAAGGGATAGATTCAATGAATTTGTCGGACAACCCGCAGCCACATAAGAAGACTTCCGGAAGATTTTGGGAATGTGTGAGAGTGTGAGCATCGAGGGAACTGGGCCCTCTGTGGAAACATTTGGCAAGACCTTTTACGGTTGAAAGATCTAGGAAGGCAAAAATGGTGGTATTTAAAGCCACTTTGTTGAAATTTGCCATATGGAGGTTCGTCTGACTAAGTTTCGCCCATCGGAGGTCTGCCTGGCTCAAGTCAGCGCTGCTGAGGTTTCCCCCGCTGAAGTCCGTGCCACTGAGGTCCCCTCCGCTAAGGTCTACACCACTGAGGTCCGCACCACTGAAATTGGCCCGAGTGAGGTTCGACCCACTCAGGTCTGCGCCACTGAGGTCGGCCCTAATGAGAAATGTTCTAGTGAAGTCAGGTTGGTCTGAAGAATGTTTTTTTCTCCACGCATTCCACGCTTCCACCCCTTGCTTCAAAATTTCAAGATGTTCAGGATCAGCCATAACTATTTGCTTAGAATACTTATCTCTTTTTGTGAGATAAAAGCTGGCTCACATTACTAAAATTATCAAACAAAAGGAATAGAGGCGTTAAGCATTCGCCTCAGGCAACTGCTGTGCGGCCTGCTTGCCCCATTCCAACAATTGAATAGTGCGGCCTAGAAGTTCCTTGGCATGATCAGCGGAGGGGCTATGGCGAAGGAAGAGCGACCTGAGTTGTGCGATTTGGGCAAGCCATTCAGCTCCCTAGGCCTGGAGCAGAAGGGAGGGCTTGGGGAATTTTGCTGGGCTACGTAACGGTGATATTACAGAGTATTAAAGTTAGGTGAAGAAACAATCACGACGTTATTGAAATTGAGAGTTGGGACGGACACCAACTAGTTCTTCCTGGATCTTTATAACTTTGTTGTCGCCTAGTTGTACCAATGCAAGGAATACTTCTGTTCGAGATTCCAATTTAACCATTCCCGTATCCCTGTCCTGCCACGATCGCGCGAAAAAGACACTAGGGAAGGTCTTTTTATTCGTGGATAAATGGATTTCAGAAATCATTTGCGTCTCGATCACAATGGCATCAGAGTAGGTTCCTGCAGGGACCGTTACTGATTCCTTTGTTACATAGAATATTTTACCATGAACATCTATTCGTTCATTTTCTCCATCCTGATCAAGATCAACCCCTAAGTCTAGATCTTTTTTGTCAATTTGTATCATGTGATTTCCGAGTACAATGGGAAATTGCAAGAAGGGATGTGGAACTAATTGTCTTTCCAGGGAGGTTCCTGGCTCGGATCCTAAAAAGATAATTCCAGTGCTATCCATTTGGTAGTGACTTTCACGTGAACCCAGATTGTTTTGATTAGATGTCTTTACGGAAAACATGAAAGAACCCTCCCCAAGACCATCTACCTGGCTTACCGTGTTTTGATTAACGTAAGATTCTTCTTGGCCATCTTCTAGTACTCTTCCTTGATACCACCACTCCAATCCGAGTTGAACAGGAAAATCGTAAATATATTGAGTGCTTTCTTCGGGAAACGTCTTCATCAAATCTGACGGAATGCTTTGGCATCCGTTTAAAAGTAGAATACCTACCAGTCCAAGGATGAAGTTCCAATTGAACCTACCTCCAGGGTCCACACATCTGTAGATTTTGCATCTAATTTCCATGAGAAATATTTTGGTTCCTTTATCTTATGAAAAAAACAGGTCTTTGAGGTTTATATCTTAAGCATTCGCCTCAGTCATCTTATTGTCCGTCTGTTTGCCCCATTCCAATAACTCGATAGTTCGGCCTAGAAGCTCCTTGGCATGATCAGCAGACAGGCCATGCCGCTCAATAACTTCCATCAGCTGTTCAATGACGGCGTTCTCTTGGGCCGTGAATGGTTGTTGGGAAGGATCAGTTAGGTTGGTCGAATCAGCCCTCTGTTTCATCTGTTGGGCGATGGCGAGAATTTCTTGTTTGGTGATGAGGCCTTTCTGTTCAAGTAGCTCACCGAGTGCAGACAACTCATACATCGAATAAATAGACATGTCACAGAGATTGAGAAAGACTTGAGGATCGATGGAGTTGGGTCTATGCGTAGCTTAGAGGGTGTATAGCAGGATGCCAGATGCCATTCTTATCTTCCCCATTCGAGGGATGGTAGCCTTTGCGTATTCCCACTATCGTAAAGCCTTCTCCTTCTGTTGGTGAATGAGTGCGCCAATAGACCATTGTGACCCCTGGGGCTTTTCCTTCTCAGGGGTTGTGGTGTTTCTACCCGAACACTGCCAAACAAAAAAGCCCCACACCCTAAGGATGTGAGGCTCGTGGTTCCTTCCAAACGTATTGGAGAAAATACTTGTCCCTTTTACGATGCTACGTCCTCTTGAACATGAAGGAGTGCCTGAAACAATAGTCCTATCGCGAAGAAGGAACGCCGCTCTTTGCTGCCTGGGTTGTTGGCTATGTTATGGCTTCTTTGCGCGCTCAAAACAGACAGCTCCATCAGTCCCGATTTTGTGCCCAGTTGTGTACTCAGATACATAAATCAATTTCCAGCCGTCATACTTAGAAAAAACAGCGTCCATTTCCGTCTGCGCTCTCATGTCTACGTGTTCGCAACGCGTTTGAGCATCGCTGGCACTTACATCTGAGTTCCAATTAACGCTGTAAATATTTGCTGGCTGACAACTCGCAAGGCCAATACAAGGAAAGAGTACTAAAGCATAGAGCTTTTTCATTGAAACCTCCTTGAAAATAAGCTGAGTTTTTTAGTGGACCTTCTATAATCCCGTACGATTTCCTATAATCTGCTGCCTTCTGCTGAAGGCGTCACAATAATTATACAGTCTGTTTAAAAGAGCCTATCGTGCATTTATGGGGCTGAGAACTCCATGACCTACCGTTCTTCCCAAGGAACGGTCAAACATCTCTTAAAAAAAACCTCCTCGATCATTCCTGGCCAAGAAGGTTCAACCATAAACCACCACACTGTGCTCTCCGTATCTACCTTCTACGTGATAGCATTCTATGCCTTTCGTGGAAATAGACCAACCCTCACAAGCATTGCCCAAAAACCTGTCGTACTCGTTTATTCAGGAAACCCTCTAGAAACACCAAAGCCCAACCCCGTGAGGAGTCAGGCTCTTGGTGCTATGCCGCGCTGGCCGTTGACTAGCTAGCTTAATACCCCACCCACAGTTCAGATTTTGGTTGAGCGTCATCTGAAACGGACCAAATCAAACAGATAATCCAACCAATCCCAGTCCATCCAAAAAACAAGTTCATTAAGGCAATAGGCAGGAAGCTGCCAACCTGCCGATGCAAAGCAATATACCCTGGCAGAAAATACACGGCTAAAAGAATAATGGTCTTTATCCACTCCATAGTGAGATGGCTAATCATGTCTGTCTCTCCGTAAAAGGTCATCAGTGCCAAGCAAAAATACAGGTGAAGTACGAAAGGGGATGAGAGCCTTGCGAGCTTTATGGAGCTTTTCCATGGCCGTGCCACAGGAAGCCGAATAGGGTGTAGCAAATGCTGTCGTAGAAGACACAAGTATCAAACTGACAATGGCAAGTAGAGAGAACAGCTTCACCGTCGACTCCTGGTTAGACAAGTACTCTAGAAACTATAGGGTACTTCTGATTAGGACTGGATGGGCAATGCCCCAGGAGAGGGGGGGAGTAATCTTCCCCCACGACATTGGACACAAGGTTAAGCTGTCTTTTCAAATCCCATTGGGATTCGGTGTCCAATCGCAGAGTGTTTTCTCTCGCGATTATAATACGTTTCAATGTATTCAAAGATACTGGGTTTGGCCATGCGCCGCGTCACGTACCGCTCCCGGTGAACCAGTTCGACCTGGTCTTGCCATGGTTTCGTGGACACATCTGAAAAGCGTGAGAATGCACCAGGAGGTGTGTCATGTCCCAACGCAAGCATGACACTAAACAATTCAAAGAAGAAGCCCTTCGGCGTGCCAGTCAGGAAGGTGTTACTCTCACCCCAGTAGCTAAGGATCTTGGCCGTGATGCCAATAGGCTCCGGCGATGGCGTAAAGAGACCAACCAAGAAGGTCCCAAGGCGTTCCGTGGCCAGGGCTTTGCCCATGCTGAAGAACTGACCGGATTGAAGCGAGAGCGATGGCGGGTGTTCCTGAAACTGTGGCAATGAATATTCGCGGGCATAAAACGCGATCAGTTTTTGACCGCTATAACATCACGAGTGAAGAAGATCTAAAGGAAGCAGCAACCCACCTTAATACTTACATCCAGACAAAAAATGTCACAGTTTTGGTTACACCTGAGGGTTTCGCCACTAAAGAAGAAAACCTTGGTGAAGTCGAAGTCTTTGAAAGGCTTGAACAAAATATGGAGCTGGTGACAGGGATCGAACCTGCGACCTGCGGTTTACAAAACCGCTGCTCTACCAACTGAGCTACACCAGCAACAAGATACACATCGCGGCAATCATATCAAAAGTTAAGGGATGGAACTAGGCGTTTGGCAGGAATTTTTTTGATAGTTGAAACTATCTTAGGACATGTTGAGCAGGACTTTTAATGTTCCTGGTTGCGCGGCTTGGTTCATGGCCTCTATTCCATCCGTCAGAGGAAAGCGGCTGTGAATGAGTGGCTCGACCTCGATCATGCCTGCGGCTAGTAAGCGAAGCGCAGGCGCAAAAGGGCCGCAGCGAGAGCCAATGACGGAAATTTCGTTGATCACCAATTCTGTCATATTGACCAACACCTCACCATGATACGTTGATTTCAGCACGATGGTTCCTCGTGGGCGGACCAGCTGAGTGGCCATTGCCAGGCCTTCAGGGCTTCCTGTGGCTTCTACGATGATGTCTGCTCCTCGTGGGATCTCCTGTATATCGGACGTGACTGCAAGCCCCTTTGCTGCGAGCCAGATGTGGCGTTCGCTATGTCGACCCAAGAGGGTGATGTGACATCCAGTTAACGCGAGCACTTGTGCGCAGAGGAGCCCTAATTTTCCATCTCCGATAACTACAACACGGTCTTTGGGCTTGATGGTGACCAGTTGGGGAATTTCACAGGCGGCAGCCAAGGGTTCAATAAATACGGCTTGCTCATTTGATATGGCTTCAGGGAGCGGATAGAGATTTTCAATGGGCAGCGAGAGATAGTCCGCAAACGCGCCGTCACGCCCCATAATTCCTAAAGTTGTGCGGTTGGGGCAATGGGTTGGGTTCCCCTGCAGGCACGTTTGACAGGATTGGCAGGCTGCATTGATTTCCCCGACCACGCGTTTTCCAATGAGTGACGAATTCGCTGACGAATGATCGACAATTCCCACGAATTCATGTCCGAGCACTCCCTGAAACTCCATATAGCCTTTCATCAAATGCAAGTCTGTAGAGCAGATCCCAGCTTGTAAGACTTGGATGATGGCTTCTTGGGGGCTTGGTGTGGGTTTTGGTCGATCTGTTTGCAAGCTGAGGCCTTGCTCGAGCACTAATCCGCGCATTGTTTCCTCATATCCTCGATTGAACAGAATGCTTGAATAATAAAATCAATATTAGCAAAATGGCGTGCAACCTTCAGCATCGAGTTCTTAGATAGAGGAAATATGTTTCAGTTTCATGCTGGTAGCCAGTGTGTCGTTACGAGAGTGCTTTAACTTTTCCTTGAGCCTTAGCCCAGCGCTTTGTCATTTCATGAGAAATCCCCTGAAAAAGAGAAGGAGTAAAATAAAATATATCAGAAAGGAAAGGTTTTTGAGAATTTGGTCGATGGTACCTGCAAGTGGAGATCTGAACTCACAGAGGAGGTTGTCATGATTGCAGGAATCGCATCCGCGCTTTCAGGTGTTCAAGCCGGCAGTCGACTTCTTGGTGCCAGTGCTCACAATATTGCCAATGCCCAGACTGAAGACTTCAAGCGTACAGAAGCGACATTTCAAGAATCGTCTGCGGGTGGCGTGGTCGTGAGCTTGAGTCAAGATCAACGGCCTGGTCCTCAATTGTCGACCGGCGATGACCCGTTAAGCAATCGTCAAGGGTCCAATGTCGACTTAGCAGAAGAACTCGTCCATACCTTAGAAGCAACGCGTATTATCGAAGCCAATCTCGCGAGCATCCGAGCTCAAGACAATGTGCTAGGCTCTCTGCTAGATATAATCAAATAGTCGAGTTTCTCACAACCAGCTGTTGCCCTTGGCACGCTCAATCCCTTCTTTTCCCTAAAAATTCTGTTCTTTGCATAGTCATTGTCGAATCTTTTTCATGATGATGTTTGCTGTAGGCATGATGTTCACTAGCTTTGCCCCTTCTCTTGCTTCTACCCTATATTTTAGTGATTCTTGTTGTGGATATGGGCTTTGACGACATTAATCTTGGCTTCTTTCCTCATTAAGCGTTCTTGAATTCCGCCAGATTCCTGAGAAAGCGTGAAAATACCTAAGATTTGACTTTGAACGTGGAGAAAGAATTATTGTAGAATCAAAAGGTTGTACCCTTTTCGTGTCTTTTATCGTCAAATTTGGGTACCCATAGGGGAGTAGGAACACTTTAAGCTTGGTCTGAGACCTTCTTTCAATTACATTTTCCTCAAAACAGGAGATTGGGATAATGCACATGTCACGGATGTTTTCCGGCACGATGAGGCCGTTACGGCTGGCCCCATTTGGGAGAGTGATGCTCCTCTCGGTTGGTCTTGGAGTTGTAGGCGGGTTTTGCGGCAGCGGCTTATTCTCCCCGGCTACATCTCAAGCTGCCCTTCCCAGTGCCTTTATTGAAGGTTTTTCCGAGATTGTCGAAAAAGTCGGCCCGGCGGTCGTGAATGTGGCTGTCACAAGCGGAGGGGGAGGTTCTTCTCGACAGTTACCCCCAGGACCCTTTGGTGGACCTCCCGGTGGTGGTGGACCAGGTGGAGGGCCTCCTGGACGACCACCTGGACCAGGTGGGCCAGGCATGAGTGCTGGTTCAGGAGTGGTCATTGATCCGCGAGGGTACATTCTCACTAATAATCATGTGGTTGAAGATGCCAGTGACATCAAGGTGACGTTTAGTGATGGTCGGGAAGTGCCGGCGACGATTGTGGGAACAGACCCGAAAACCGATTTAGCGGTCATTAAAGTTAAAGATGAGAATAAACAACTCCCATCGATTCCCTGGGGTAGCTATGACACGCTTCGCGTAGGGGATGTGGTGTTAGCCTTGGGTAGCCCATTCGGATTGAAATCATCTGTCTCGTTCGGGATTATTAGTGCCTTGGGCCGTGGGAGTGTTGGGATAACAGAGTACGAAGATTTCATTCAAACCGATGCCGCCATTAATCCAGGAAATTCTGGAGGTGCCTTGGTCAATATGAAAGGTGAACTCATTGGCATTAATACAGCCATTTTTTCAAGGACTGGCGGGTCCGAAGGTGTGGGCTTTGCCATTGCGGTGAGTATCGCCAAAGATATTACGAGTAGTCTGATTGAATCAGGAAAAGTCGTGCGTGGATGGATGGGTGTGGCGATACAAGAACTCACGCCAGCCTTGGCGCAATCCTTTCAATTGCCAGAAGGTCAACAGGGTGGCGTGTTAATTAGTGAGGTACATGAGGATGGCCCTTCCGCCAAAGCAGGACTTCAACGCGGCGATGTGATTCTTCAATACGGCACTGAAACCGTGAAAGATGTGAACCATCTTCGCAATATTGTGGCTCGTACGAAAGTTGGCAAGCAAAAAGAAATTACAGTGCTACGAGACGGCAAAGAAACGCCGCTGACGTTGGTCTTGGGAGAACGGCCATCAGATCAAGTCTTAGCCAAAGCGACTCCTCCAGGAGAAAAGCCTCCTGCTGCTGCAGTCGCCAAGTTAGATAATGTGTTGTCCGGGTTAACTGTGGAGGCGATTTCAGCAGACAATAGGAAGCAATTTGGTATTCCTGAAGATGCCAAAGGCGTTGTTGTCTCAAAGGTCGAATCGGGGAGTGCAGTCGAAGCTGCAGGGATTCAACCTGGTGATCTTCTTCAAGAAGTGAGCCGAAGTGCCGTGACGAATGTCGATGAGTTTCAACAAGTTGGCTCTAAAATTCCGAAAGACGAACTCGTCGTTCTGTTAGTGAGCCGCCGAGGAAATAATCTATTTGTGGCGGTCAATCCTAAATAATATCCTGACTATGAATGAAGAAGAGGGAGGCGTTCTGCCTCCCTCTCTTTTTGAGAGCACATATACATAATGGCCAAGCAAAGTGAAATGGGCCAGTGGTTTGAAGAGAAAATCTTTAAGCCATTGGAAGATAAGAAGATGCCCGTCATGGAGCATCTTCATGAATTTCAGCATCGACTTACTCGTGCGGTGGTTGTGATGGCGTTGGTCTTTGTCGGCACGTTTTTTTATGCTGATGCGTTGGTGGCCTGGCTTCGTATCCCACTTCAAAACTATTTCATTCTTGATTCTTGGGAATGGGTGCCGTCTGATTTACCGAAAATTCCTTTAGTCTTTCTGGCTCCGGCTGAAGCATTGTGGCAAAACGTCAAGGTGGCAGGGTTGTCTGCCTTAGTGCTGACAACGCCTTATTGGTTATGGGAAATTTGGCAATTTGTGGTTCCTGGCCTCCATGCTCAAGAACGACGGTTTGTTGCTCCATTTACGGCCATTAGTACGGTGGCATTTTTTCTTGGATTGACCTTTTGTTTTTTCTTTGTGCTGCCCTTCGCGCTGCACTTTCTCCTTTCGTATGGATTAGCCTCAGGATTTATTGCTCAAATTTCGATTGCCAGTTTTGTCGGGTTTATTCTCTGGTTTCTCTTGGTCTTTGGGCTCATCTTCGAAGTGCCACTCGCTTTGACGCTGATGGCAAAATTAGGCTGGGTTGATGCTCCTCTATTAAGACAATATCGGAAATGGGCCTTTCTCGGATCGTTTCTCTTTGCGGCAATTTTGACCCCGACACCTGATCCCTTTAATCAATGTATCATGGCAGTGCCCATGTATTTCTTTTATGAAGTCGGAATTATCAGTGCCCAAATATTTGGAAAAAAGAAGCCAAAAGAAGAAGAAGAGGATAGTGCTCCAACGACAGCATCGGCTCCAGCGGCCGCTCGTCAAATTGCGGCTTCAGCAGGAAGCTCGGCTGGTGGAGATGATGATTATGTGAGCGTGCCGGACTCCGGTCCTCGATAACACGAGAAAGATAATGGTGCGATCTGGTGATACGCGTGGCTGCTTTGATGATTAGTCAAAAAATTCTTTCAGGCCAAGAACCAGATGCATGTCGGAAAATACTAGAAGAGACCTTGACGAAGCATCACATGACCCTTTTATCCTATGACGTCTTGCCTGATGAGCGAGAGACGATTGTCCAACGCTTAGAAGCCCTCTGTCAGGCAGGGGATTCGCCGGTCGTGCTGACTCTTGGTGGAACCGGCGTGAGGCCAACTGATTGGGTTCCGGAAGCCACACGTGAGGTC
>JAJDBS010000124.1 GCA_029261235.1 Nitrospirales bacterium | reverse complement strand
TTAGGCCCTCATAAATCGTGACTAAGATGGTGCCCGTTACCCCACTTCCCCGTCCGCTGCTCACAAGTTCCCTAGTCATGCTCAACCTTTATAGAGACCATAAAAATATCTACCTGAACAAAACTAATATTGAGTATATTTTTTAGAGCAGCTGACTCTTAATCAGCGGGTCGTAGGTTCGATCCCTACACGGCCCACCATTTTTATCATTTACAATCAAGTATTTATGAATGAATTTTGATAATAGCGATTTCTCAAGAAAAAATTTGTAGGCACAGTGTAGGCTTTGGGAATAAGTATGCCAACCTTCCAAAAACAATCCTTACCCAACTGAATCTCCACCAACCAGCACCCCGCTTCAAATCGTACTCTCTTCTCCTTGGTTTATAGTTCTCTGATTCATAAATGCCTGGTCTATTTTTCCTTCTCTGATTAGAATAAAATTGGGCTAGAAATTGGCCGGCGCTCGCACCATACCATCCCCTCTTGGGCCGCTATCATCACCCACAACTCGTTACATACCCAGCTCATTCATGACTCAACCCACCTTCACCTGTCGCAACACTCTTCAACGGCTTCGTGAGAACTATGATGAAAACCAAGGAAAAGAACAGGAACCAAAAATGATGAAAACCGTCCGTGTGGAATATATCCTGAGGATTATGGGAGAGGATGGGAAGACCCTATCGGAGAACAAGGAAAGAATTCTCTATAACCTGGACTCATCTGATTCAGAACATATCCAACAGCTGCTTGAACAAGAGGTGCAAGCAACCGAACAGGGACCGCATGGGGAAAGCATCACTGGCTCATCCTTCGTGGTGACGAACATCACTGAACTCAAACCCACGGGCGACGACGACCAGATGTAGTGAGGCAGGGACTGCCACCCGCCTTCAACAACCTATCTATGAATTGTAGCCTTGGGCTCTCAATGCAGGAGAGCCAGTGGTATCCCGATGCTAGCATCGTATCGCATTTGCCCCCTATACTAGAAACTTCACTTGGAAAGTTTTGCCAGGAAGGAAGTCAAAAAAGAACTGAAGCCTCTCGGAATTATTATTTTTATAAGAGATAAAAATGGCTACAGATAGTTACATACAAACGGTATACCCCTCTGAGATTCGACCTATTATTCTCCACTTAATTAGATTCCTAGGCGAGACCACAGTTGAAAAATGCATTGCAAACTATGAAAAATCGCTCGCTTCTTCTGGGCCCACATTTCGAGAATTTTATTTAAAAAGCCGCCATCCATGGTGGGAAACGTTAAATACTTTTTTTGAATTGGAAAGATCAGGAAAATCAATTCAAAAACACATAACTAATGATTTGAAACGATGTTGTAGAGATGGGAAATTGATAACCACTCTGCAGAAAACTATGCCAGAAAAAGTTAGGAATAAGTTTAAAAAAGATTTAATTGATGAAAATCGAGCTCGGGACTATTTATTCGAATTGCAAATAGCATGGCACTTCTACCAAAACGGCTTTGAAATAAAATGGTATGAGGAAGAGAAGAGGCCAGAATTTTTGGTTAAAACTTCCAATTTTGACTTAAATGTCGAATGTAAACGAGTAAGCTTAGATGCTTCACGGAAAATTCGAAGAAAAGACTTTTATCGGTTGGCTGATAAGCTCTTGCCTAAAATAGAGAAACACCACATGCAAGGAAAGATTGATATTATTCTTAACGACAAACTTCACGCGAGTGATCAATATATAGATAGTTTGTCTCATCAAATTTTCGATGCGCTCAAAAGTTATCCAAAATTACAGAACTTCGACATTCCCTATGGATCTCTTTCCCTCGATTTGTTGGAGCAAGATGGAAAGCCTATAGACTTTGACCAAAGATCCCATGAGCTTTTAATACGAAAAGGAGAGGACGGCCATGGCGCTCTATTTACCAAAGAGGAGAATGGCTATCCGGTCAACCCTCTTGAATTAACCATCAGGTCAATGAAAGCTAATAAAGTATTATTGGGAATCAGAGATAGAATCAAGAAAGGGGGCACCAAGCAATTAGACCCTTCAAAGCCTGGACTGATTGTTTGCTTCCTAGAAAGTAGTGATGATTTGGATGACTTGGCAAAAGATAGCGGCTTGCAAAAAATGTCTTCATACCTTCTTGAACAAAAAGGGTTTGCACACATTGCGGCAATTGGGTTTTCCTCTGAGGAAAGGATTACGAAACAAGAGAATTCTGAGTTACTTGATGCCCAATCTTTAATTTTCCGTAATCCAAATTGCAGGTTTAATGATCAAATAAAAGATTTTCAATTTCTTTCAGGGCAAACAAAGTGTTAACCCTATTACCCGCTTGGAAAAGAGGCAAACTCTCTCCTAAACTTCTTCTCAATGCTGACACAAGTCACAACTCTCAAGACGAAATTTGATCTTCCCCCACGATACCGGGCACAGAGTTAAGCTGCCTCTTCAAATACTATCGGGATTTGATGTCCGATAGCGGAATGCCTTCTCTGCCGATTGTAATACGTTTCTATGTACTCAAAGATACTGACTTTCGCTATGC
>JAJDBS010000123.1 GCA_029261235.1 Nitrospirales bacterium | reverse complement strand
ATTGGCATTATCATTAAATCGGTCACTGACATATCGAAACCTTGCCCCTACATCAAAGGGGAGCCCGAACACATCCTGATAATTCGTCCACGCATTCACCACCCATCTGGGAACATTGGCAGGCCGGTTCCCTGTATTGGCGCCAAATGATTCAAATTCAGCATAGGTGTATGCCGCATTCCCCCCTACACTCCAATAAGATGTCGCTTGAAATGCCGCTTCTAGCTCAAGTCCGCTGGACTGCTGTTTTCCAACATTATCAACCTGCCCCCCGTTTCCAGTTGAAACAAGAATGTCTTTTCTCTCAATGTGGTACAACGCCAAGGTGATTTCTGCTCGATTATCCAAGAATCGAGATTTCATCCCAACTTCCCATTGCTGCGCTTTCGTTAAATTAAAGTCCTGATTCCCATTCACTAAGAAAATATTCGACCCCACAGGATCGGCACCTGAGGTCCACTGAACGTAACCCACCAATGCTGGCTCGAATTCATAAACAAATCCCAATCGCCAGCTCAACGGTCGAAAGGATCGTTCAAAGGCATTCGTCGCATTAAAACTTCCATCCAAATTGAAACTGTCTCGATCGAGACGAATAAAATCTTGACGAAGAGCAGCAACAAGACGTGCATGAGACGTAACTTCTAAGGAATCTTCCACAAACACAGCCACCGTTGTGATCTTAGTCGGATTCAAAAACGTCTGCGAAGGATCGTCAAACCGCCCAGGGCTTGGATTGAAGGGATCGACACTATCCACATTCCCAAAGAAACGACTTCGCCGAGTAAAGTCTACATAACTAAAGTCCACACCGAGCAGCGCCCGATTCGCCATGCTAGCCAAATTATTCGTCAACGTTCCATATAGACGGTTGCCAACCGTCTGTTGATCATGTGAGACGAAAAAACGATCGCGATCAATGACATTCGTTGCGGCATTAAACGTATAGGTTTCAGCATTTCTCCAACGACGTTCCGCATCAAAATAATAAAACGTATTATGGAGAGAAAAGGCAGAGCTAACTGTCCAGGCAAGGTCTAGATGCGCAAAATATTGCTGTGAATTAGCCTTCTCATTCGCCACATTATAGTTCTCGAATCTCATCCGTTTATCGATGGTTCGGCCATCTGTTGTTTCGATAACTCCTTTCAGTGGCTTAGTCCCAAAGGCCTTCGAAACCAGCGGCGTTCCCCAATAATTTGGCAAACGATCCTTGAGGTAATCGAAACCAACCGTCACCTCGAAATCTTCGAAGGCCTTCCAAAGAAGAGATCCTGTGACATTCAATGACCGTGGATCAGCATTCTTCACATAACCATCAGACGACGAGTGGCTGATATCCGCCCGATACCAAAGGGTGTCGTGCAATTGTCCTCCCACGCCTGAACCCAGTTTAATCGTGTTGTAACGACCATAGGAGGCTAAACTCTCCCAAGTTGTCTCACTCTTTTGGGAGGGATGTTTTGTGACCATATTTAAGGTGCCCGCAATAGCTCCCTGCCCATGTAAGACAGAAGCAGGTCCTTTCAGTAATTCAATTCGATCAAGATTGAATCCATTTTGTGGACGACCGCTCATCGAAGCCGGCCCGAGCCAAATCCCATTTCGCAAAATCGTAATTTGATTTTCCGTAAATCCTCGCATGGAAAAACTGAAGGGCTGCGCAGGAGAAGCTCCCCAAATAACACCAGGTGCTTGCTCAATAGCTTTAGCCGCGCGCTTGTACCCGTCCTTTTTTAACGCAAGATGATCAATCATATGAATGGAGGCGGGAGTCTCCGCGGGAGACAAACCGAGCCGACTACTTATAGAAGGTGGTCCAGGCACCAACAATTCCGTTGCGGTGACAAGCACTTCATCTAATTGTGTAGGGGGAGAGTCTTGTGCCTCCAATGAACCACTTGAATCATTACCAAAGGCCACAGAGGCCATGACGAACAACGACACACACACAAGGCAGACGAGTTGCCCACGTTTCATCTTTATCCCTTTCCACGAGGATGCTCTATAAAAAACCGGCCAGGTTTCCTGACTCCGGGCAGCCTACTAACCATGCCTTCCCATCTATACAGACAGTGGCAATCAATGGCGTTCGTTCCCGTTACAGTTGCGGGACAGCGTTGGTCTTTCACCAAACTTCCCTAAACCTGATTGATGATATTGAACGAATAAGTCGGTCGCGATCTTGCTTAGTGTTCTCCTCCTTCTATGAGATAGAGTTTTCCATTTTTGGGATCACGAAATACCTGGCCCATCGATTCATACCCCGATCCCATACTTTGAATGCCGGAAGGCAAATCTGGAAGTTCTTGCCCTCTTTCCACGACTTGAGGTTGCCTGAGCCGTTCCATAAGATCCGGACTTAGCGCAGCAAGTGCCGCAATCAGACCACAGGCAAACACCAGCATAATATCGAGGAAATTCGCCAAGGGACCCAATGGGTCTTCTTCTTGTTGATCAAATCGACTGGTACGCCAAGCTGAGCGTTTCACCAGAGGATTCCCATCACGATGTCCCCACACTGAGGATCTCGTCATACCAACGCCGGCGAAGACGTCCGAGCACAAATCCGATGATTCCAGCTAATAAACCCATCACCGTGGTATCAAATGCCACAGTCACCGCATTGGTCAAAATTGAGAGATCACCTTGACCCAATCCCGCCAATCCTGGCCCTAACGGAATCAGGGTACCCATCAACCCCAACATGGGCGACACGCGCGTCAAGATGTCTGTTCGTTCAAGACGCCGTCTGGCCGACTGCTCAAAAGCGGGACGATCCATGTCATCTGGAAATGTTTTTAACCCCCAAAATCGTTCACCAATGGCAATGCCAATTTCCCACACCGCCAACACCATCATACAACCAAGTCCCACAATAATAGGGTAGAGAAGAATGGAAACAAATTCGTGCATGAGGGTGATGATGTGACCACTAAACATCAGACGTACTCACAGGTTTTCGACTGCCTTTGCGAATGCCCAGAAGCAGTAACACGGCAATCAGTGTCCACACGACCCAGAGATAGGAACTGATTCCGTCAATAATGTTCTCGGCCCCTTCAGCTTGAGAATCCTCTTTGGCCTGAGCCGTTGGCTCAACTTCAATCTCAGCAATGGTCGTCACCGGTGGTTCAACGACCTCATTTTTCATCCGGGCACGATCCATCACCACTTCTAATTGTTTTTGCTGATCGACATCCAGTCGCTCAGCCATCCAAGCAAAAATAGGATGATCCGGTCGCGTGTGGCCACTGCCCGGCAATCCATGTTGAATAATAAGATCGGCAAATTTCTGACTTAACTCCTTCAGCGTTTTTTCATCAGCATCCCAAAAACCTTTTTGGGCAGCCACCAGCATGACCGCCAGCATATTCGTTTTCACATGAACATTTTCTCCACGCTCCAGAAATTCATCGAGACCGATGTCATATCGATCATCGAGATAGACAGACTTGACCTCATCCCACATCGCACTCTTAATGATCTCTGGATTGGTCACTTGCCATCCCCAGAGATATTCGAGGAATTCACTGCCCATCGTCCGTGCCCCCGCATAATCATGCTCCATCAGCGGCTTCAGCCATTGAGGATTGAGAAATTTTCCACGGAATTCCGTCACGAGAGCTTGATCTAAATTGATGAGTTTCGGATCGTTGGGATCGGCATGTTGTACAATTCGGGAACGAGGTGGCGAACCTGTAAGAGTTTCCACTGCAAGACTCAACCCACCAAGGAAATCGAACGCATCATTATTATCTAACAGGCCGTAGAGATTACTGGCACGGCCCAAGTAGGAATTTTCAACATGCATGACATTCGCGGAAAATTGTTCTTGCATCCGTTCGCCTCGATACCCCACACCATACGCATACCCCATCCGATTGAGATACGCCTTCGCAAGTTCTTGACGATCCTCCCATGCTCCGGAACGTTCGACGAGGGTATTAACCCCTGCTCCATAGGAGCCTGGTGCCACACCAAAGATTCGAAGACTTGCTCTGCGTCCGGCTATTTCGGCTGGCAGATCCTTGGCGAGGAGAGCGCGAGCTTCCTTCACCCAATGCGCGGCCACACGATTATCATCAAGCAATTCGTTCCCTCCCGTGGCCAAGGACCCTAAGGGTTTCAATGCGGCTTGGAGAAGAGGAATCAGCGCCGGGGCTTGCTTCCGAATGGTTGAACTGGCGCCATCCAAAGCGAGCAACACGCCCTTGTCTAACCATTCCAACTGCTCACCATATAAATCGCGAAACAAACCGGAGGTGATAAACACCACGTCACGCCGTTCCCGTCCTTTCCCCAATGGAACCCTCTGAATTCCGGTGAGAATCCCACGGCTATTCCACAGCGGCTCGATCCCTAGCATGTCTAAGCCAAAACCAATCATCGCCCCTTCGTCACGGACCGCATCGGAAGCCCACAGAATCACGGATTCTTTGCCTTCCGGGGAAGCAGGCCTATCGGCACGAGCGTTCGTCGCCAGTTCTTTCCCCAGCTCAAAACCTAAGGTAGTCGGCAACAGGCTTCCATCAAGGGCATGAAAATTTCGTCCCGTCGGTAAAACTTCAGGCGTACGAATAGGATCATTCCCCTTTCCCGGTTGAACAAAACCACCCGCCAAGGCATTGAAGAGGGAACGGCGCTCCTCCCTGGGTGAATTCGTCAGATCCTGTCGTCTAGTTGTATCTTCCGGCTTCTCTTCAGCATCTCCCAGGATAGAGGCCATCATGATATCAATGGCCTCCTCTTTCCAATCTTTTCCAAAGACATGAAGACCAAGCGGCATGAAATTCTCCTGAAGCTTGGTCAAATAATGCCCGGTTTCATGAACCAAGAGATTATCATCCACCTCTTCAAACCCTATCCCTCGAATGGTCAATTCCTCAGCCATACTCACGACAAGTTCATCTCGAAGATGGAGTGCATCAATGCGTTCCCGAATCGCGGCGACTGAACGGACTCGGGCAGGCGAATTCGGGTCAGGATCTGCTGCCTCAAAAGTTTCGACCAGCTGACGCAAACCCAGAAGATCATCATAGAGTTCTGTCGTACTCAACGGTGGAGTTAAATGACTCACCATGACGGCTAATCCACGCCGCTTGGCCTGAATGCCTTCTCCCACTCCATCCACAATATAGGGATAGATACCCGGAATGGTTCCGGCCATGTGCCAGGGATAATCCAGAGGTCCGACGCCGCTCCCATGGCGTGGAAGGAATTCGTAGGTGGAATGTCGGCCGAGATGAATAAGCGCGTCTGCGGAAAACTCATGAGTGAGCCAGGAATAAAACGCCCAATACTGATGGGTTGGAGGAAACGTGGTATTGGCATGCAACAGCTCTTCA
>JAJDBS010000122.1 GCA_029261235.1 Nitrospirales bacterium | reverse complement strand
GCTTGAGTTAAGAAGCAGGTAGGGCTAAATCTGAGGCTACTGCGCACAATGCTCCGGCAGTGGTCATTTCATCTAGTGCTTGTTTGGCTGTCGACTGTTCATGTTGTCCATCCCCAATCGTGTCGGTCAGGACAATGACTTTCAGCCCTAGCTTACAGGCATCAATGACGGTGTTCTTGACTGCCACCTCGATAGCTGGGCCTAAGACAAACAAGGTCTTTACGTCGAGATCTTCGAGCCGATCCGCCAAGCTACTTTCTTCAAACCCTGACTTCGAATCTTTTTTTGCATCGGTCCCTTTGGAGATGACCATCATGCCGGGTGGCATGACTAAGTCTGAGTGAAATTGCGCTCCACGTGAGCCTTGTACGCAATGGTTTGGATGAGGCCCACCTTGCTCTGTGAACGAACAATGATTAGGTGGATGCCAATCTCGCGTGGTGAGGATTGACCATCCCTGTCGGCTGAAATGTTTAATGTAGGCGTTGATAGCTGAAATCAGATTGTTGCCTTCCGACATTCCCATTGCGCCACCAGGGAAGAAGTCGTTTTGAGGATCGACAAGGAGAAGCGCTGACTGTCGGTCAGGTTGGGGAATTGAAGATGAATCAGAGATAGAATCTTTGGTGAGTCTCATGATTATGCGACAATCTCCGTTCCGATGCCTTTGTCCGTGAATATTTCGAGCAAAATGGCATGGGGCACACGTCCATCAATGATGTGCGCTTTTTGTACTCCTCCTTGCAGGGCTGTGATGCAGGCGTGCACTTTGGGCAACATACCTTCATTAATTACTTTTTTCTTGACCATCTGTTCCATGACTTTCCGTGAAAGCGTTGAGACATGGTGATTATTGGCATCGCGGATGCCTTTGACGTCACTCAACATCAGTAGCTTTTCTGCCTGAAGGGCAGCGGCCAAGCTTCCGGCGACAAGGTCGGCATTAATGTTATGGGTTTTTCCTTTTGTATCCACCCCGATGGGGGCGATCACTGGTATGTAATTAGCATTTTGCAAAGTCAGCAATAATTCACTGTTGACCTGACTGACTTCACCAACGAGCCCGAAGTTTTCCGATTGCAGTACTTCCGTCGAGCCACCGTACTTATGCATGAGACTCTTGGGATTGAACGGCTTGGTCGTGAAGAGTTGGCCGTCTTTTCCTGTGAGTCCGACAGCTTTGCCGCCATGCTGATTCAGTAGTGCAACGATTTCTTTATTGATTCGCCCGCCTAGCACCATTTCCACCACTTCCATGGTTGGTTCGTCAGTGACGCGGACGCCATGAATAAACTTGGCTTCGATGCCAAGGGTTTCGAGCATTTTGTTAATTTGCGGGCCGCCTCCATGAACGATGATGGGATTGAGTCCGACATATTTCAGTAAGACCACATCTTCGGCGAAGCCTGCTTTCAGTTCTTCGGCCACCATGGCGTTGCCGCCATATTTAATCACGATGGTCTTTCCGGCAAAATTCCGAATATACGGGAGAGATTCGACCAGGATGGCAGCTTTTTTGATCAGTTTGTCCATGGATCGTGTCGATGTGGCGGCGTTATAAGATGAATCGGCTGAGATCCTGATCCTTGACGATGTTTTGCAAGTGATCTTTCACATATTGCGCATTGATGGTGACGTTTTTCTCAGGGAGATCTTGGGCCTCGAACGAGACGTCTTCCAATAAGCGTTCCACGATGGTGAAGAGTCGGCGTGCCCCAATGTTTTCAGTCTGATCGTTCACTTCCACTGCGGTCGAGGCAATTTCTTCGATGCCATCGGGTGTGAAATTGAGCAAGATGCCTTCTGTTTCCAGGAGTGCATGGTATTGCTTGATCAACGCATTCTTGGGTTCGGTGAGGATGCGGACCAGATCATCTTTCGTCAGTGGCTCGAGTTCTACGCGAATGGGAAAGCGACCTTGTAATTCCGGGATCAGGTCTGATGGCTTTGCCACATGGAATGCACCAGCTGCGATAAATAAAATATGATCTGTTTTGACCAATCCATGCTTGGTATTGACCGTGGAGCCTTCTACGATTGGTAACAGATCGCGTTGCACGCCTTCTCGGGAAATGTCTGGGCCTTGATGTTTTTCTTTGCCGGCAATTTTGTCAATTTCATCTAGAAAGACGATGCCAGATTGTTCTGTGCGCGAGATCGCTTCTTTGGTCACTTCATCCATGTCGATGAGCTTTTGCGCTTCTTCATGCTCTAAAAACTTGAGAGCCTCGGAAACTTTCATGCGGCGGTCTTTCTTTTTCCCTGGTATCATCCCCCCAAGCATTTCTCGGAGGTTATTTTCCATATCTTCCATGCCACCAATATTGGAAATGATCCCAACGGGAAGCCCCCCTCGCTCTTTGGTTTCAATTTCTACCATTCGATCATCGAGCTTACCATCGAGTAATTGCTTGCGGAGTTTGTCACGTGTGGATTCTTGTGTGTCAGATTTTTCTATTGGTGTGACCTCGGACGTTCCACCATTCTCGTTGGGTTCATTCGTTGACATTGAGGGTGATGGAGGTAGGAGGATGTCCAAGACACGCTCAATTGCCATCTCTTCGGCTTTGTGTTGAACGGTTTCTAAGTAAACGGTTTTCACCTGATTAATGGAAATGTCAGTGAGGTCTCGGATGACCGACTCGACATCACGACCGACGTAGCCCACTTCTGTAAACTTGGAGGCTTCAACTTTAATGAATGGTGCGTCAGCGAGTTTCGCAAGGCGACGCGACACTTCAGTTTTTCCGACGCCCGTTGGGCCGATCATGATGATATTTTTCGGGACAATTTCCTCACGAAGTTCGGGGCTGAGCTGTTGTCGTCGCCAT
>JAJDBS010000121.1 GCA_029261235.1 Nitrospirales bacterium | reverse complement strand
GAGTGTGATGAAAGGGTACGACCGTGCTCCCGCAGAAACGGCGGAGGCGCTGCGGGGTGGATGGTTCCACACTGGGGATCTTGGCTATCTTGATGCAGATGGATTCTTGTTTCTCACAGGGCGGATCAAGGAACTCATTGTCACACCAGGCGGGAAAAACATCCTTCCTGAGGAAGTCGAGGCTGAGTACCAACAGAGCCGGGCAATCGCCGAGCTCTGTATCATCGGCGTGCCGCGCGAAGGTGAGGAAGGTGAGAATCTTCATGCGGTTGTGGTTCCAAATTTTGATTACCTGAGAGGGGAGAAAATTCATGATGCGGCAGGCTACATCAAGGATGAGCTGACCAGAATCGCCCTCACGCTTCCCACTTATAAGCGGATTACAGGAATCGCGCTGATTAAGGATCCGCTTCCTCGTACGCGCTTGGGTAAAATTCAGCGCCATCTTGTGACAACCACGGTGATGTCTGGAGAGAGTGCACCAACAGGCACGCCGCAACTTTCCGATGCGGATCTGCAAATGAGCGAGAGTGAAACGGGCCGCGTTGTACTGGACATTCTGAAGAGGCTCCTACCGCCCAAGAAAGAAATCAGCTTGGATGATCATCTTGACATCGATCTGGGATTTGATTCTCTCAAGCGTGTCGAGTTTCATGTGGCAATAGAAGGGCAGTTAGGATCGGTGCCGGAGGAGTTGATAGCAGAAGTGGTCACCGTCCGAGACGTCATAGAAAAACTGAAGGGCCTTGAGAAGACTCGTCACGAGGAAGGAGATGGACAGCGACCATGGGGCGAGATTTTGGAGACCCCGCCACCACCTGTTCTGACCGAAGCCTTCCTCACCACACCGAGTCACGTTAACCGGTTGACCGGTGCCGTGGCGGTTGGCTTTTGCAAGAGAATATTTCGTAGCGGGTTCAGTCTGGCGGTGACCGGTATGGAGCATCTCCCTCGGCAAGGCCCATTTCTCCTTGCCTCCAACCATCTCAGTTTTCTGGATCCATTTATTTTGATCAGCGTGGTCCCACGGTCGGTTTTTTCGAAATTATACATCCTCGGTTGGGAGCCGTATTTTCGTTCGCGGTTTCGTCGGTGGGTGGGACGCGTCGGACATGTTATTCCTGTCGGGCCACAGACCGGCCTGGTCACGGTCCTACGGACATCCTCCGCAGTCCTCCGTGCTGGGAAGAGCCTCCTCATCTTTCCTGAGGGTGAACGGAGTATCGATGGGCATCTCCAACCGTTTAAGAAAGGGATCGGAGTTTTGGCCTGTGAGTTAGCCGTTCCTGTTGTGCCTGTCAGAATCGAAGGAAGCTTTCAGGCTTGGCCTCCTGATGCCAAGAGACCGCATTCCCATCCCCTCCGCGTGGTATTCGGCAAATCCATTTTGATTAGTTCCTCAATGATTGCCGAGTGGATAAGCCAAGGACAGGACCCGCACGAAGCCGCAGCTAATTTTATTCGCGATGCCGTCGTTGCGTCTCCCTAACCCCGAATCTGTCTATGTGGAAAAAAGGCAAAGGGTATAAAAATGTTGAATACACAAATTGGTGTCTTTGCTGTGAGGTGGAACTCGAATTCAGTTCAGCCAAGGCTCTCACGTACGGATGAAAAGTCCGGGATAGTCAGGCTTGATTTATCTCCAAGGATGCCAGCGACGTCGAATTAACTATTTTCCTAATTCGACGGCACAAAAGAAAACAGCTGAGAGTATGAGGCATATCCCTAATTGACCTATCGTTAATGGCACGGTGTGGAAAACGAGATTGAGGGAAGGTAGATCGATGACGCCCATCTGAAGGTAAATGTCTGGGCCATGGCTCCTAGCAACCACAGGTTCATCCAGACGCCTCGTGAGAAAATGGAATCTTCTTCCGACCTATAAGGACATAACTCATTTGGGAAATGGTAAGAACCGTGAATCTCATGGTCTGCCATTACCGGATGCAATGACATAGATCTTTGTCTCGTACGTTACTCCCGATGCCGTCTTCCAGGGTCGCCATCCACCATTCCCTCCCTTCTATAACAAATTTGCTATACGAATTTCACAAATCTTGGACGTTCTTGAAGGTGGCTAGTAAGGTGCAAGCCGTATAGGCTGGGGCATTTAGCGACACTAATGAAAAGCGAAGCCGGGGCATTTTTCCGCAATTTTCAACTTTCTTGTTATGAGGGAACGTGTCATACACGACATTTTTCCGACCTTCCTTGGGGTTTAAGCCAATTTAAGAAAAAGGCATATCTCTTGCGAATTCTTTCTGGCAGATCTACTAGGAAGCTAAGAATCCAACCATATATTTTTCTGGAAAATGAATGATTGAAATACGAATTCATGGACGAGGTGGGCAGGGAGTGGTGACGGCTGCCGAATTGCTCGCTGCAGCGGCCTTTCACGATGGGAAAGTGGCGCAAGCCTTTCCGAGTTTTGGGTCTGAAAGAACCGGGGCTCCTGTCACTGCGTTTTGCCGGATTGATACGAAACCTATTCGTAGTCGTGAACCGGTAACTCATCCCAATGTGTTATTCATTCAGGACTCGACGCTGCTGCATCAGGTGAATGTTTTTTCTGGGCTTTCTGATCAAGGAATCGTCATGATGAATTCAACGCGAAAAGCCGAGGAACTTGGCCTCAATGATTGGATAGTTCAACACCCTGAAGTCGAGATATATAGTTTTCCAGCATCTGATCTTGCTGAAAAACATCTCGGTCGATCAATAGCCAATGTCGGGATGGTGGCGGGTTTTGCCTCAGTAACAGGAGCGCTGACTAAAGAGGCGGTCCAGTATGCCATTCAAGAAAAATTTCCTGGAAAATTAGGTGCATTGAACGTGCAAGTTGCAGCAGAGGCGTTTGATTATGTTTCGTCGCACAAGATTGGAGTGTAAATTCCTACCGTTCACAATGAGGAACAGATGAAACAACAAATTGAAGGCTCCCAAGCTGTCGCTCAAGCTGTGGCTTTGTGTCGCCCTGAGGTCATGGCCTGTTACCCAATTTCTCCCCAAACGCATATTGTTGAAACCCTCTCTCGAAAGGTGAAGGCAGGAGAGATTGGGAATTGCCAATTCCTGAATGTTGAATCGGAATTTGGGGCATTGAGTGTGCTCATCGGAGCTTCGGCCATGGGCGCACGAAGCTACACCGCTACGACCAGCCAAGGTCTCTTATTTATGGCCGAAGCCGTCTATAACGCGGCTGGATTAGGGTTGCCGATTGTGATGACGATTGCCAATAGGGCGATAGGTGCGCCGATCAATATTTGGAATGATCACTCGGATAGTATGGCCATGAGGGATGCCGGTTGGCTTCAGTTGTTTGCCGAAGATAATCAAGAGGCCGTGGATCTGCACATTCAAGCATTTCGCTTAGCTGAAGAGCTCAGTTGTCCGGTGATGGTATGCATGGATGGGTATATTCTTACGCATGCATTTGAAGAGGTCGATCTTCCAACGCAAGAACAGGTGGATGACTTCTTGCCGCCTTTTGAGCCTGTGCAAGTGCTAGATCCGCAGGATCCGGTATCCATTGGAGCCATGGTTGGCCCTGAGGCCTTCACAGAAGTGCGCTATCTCGCCCATCACAAACATTTGCAAGCCTTGGAAGCCATTCCACGAATCAGTCAAGCATTCCAGGATATCTTTCAGCGATCGTCCGGTGGGCTGTTGAAGCAGTATCATACGGATGAGGCCGAAACCCTTCTGTTGGCGTTGGGGTCAGTGAATGGCACGATTAAAGATGCCGTCGATGATTTACGAACAGAGGGTTGGCCTGTGGGTGCCATACAACTTTGCTCCTATCGGCCATTCCCCTCACATGCGCTTCGTCATGTTGCGCACAATGCTAAACGAGTGATTGTGATTGAAAAAGATTTGGCAGTGGGGAATGGGGGGATTGTGTCCGGTGAGGTCAAGCTTGCTCTTCAAGGATTACCGACTATTGTAGATACCGTCATTGCCGGCCTTGGAGGGCGTGCGATTTCCAAAGCCGCTGTCATTGATATCGTCAAGGCGGCATGTTTGGAAGGGCTGGAAGAACCACACTTTCTGGATCTGAACTGGGAAGCCATCAATCGAGAATTAACGAAGCAAGCTGAACAACGACGATCAGGTCCGACGCCGGAAAATCTTCTTCGTGAAATAGGTTTATCGAGTGGGAAAGCTCTTTAAGATAAAGAGGGAAATGTGATGTCCTATCAACGCGTTAAGTTTTATCAGACGGGAACCTTCACGGTAGGGAATCGGTTATTGGATGAAGGGGACCGTACCGTACAAGCCCGGACGGATCGAAGCAATTCCCTGAATTCTGGACATCGTGCATGCCAGGGGTGTGGTGAAGCATTAGGCGCGCGGTATGCCCTAGACGCCGTGATGCGGGCCACTCAAAACAAAATGGTCGCGGTCAACGCCACGGGATGTTTGGAAGTGTTTTCTAGTCCCTATCCGGAAAGTGCATGGCAAATTCCTTGGTTACATTCTGTGTTTGGGAATGCCCCGGCCGTGGCCAGTGGTGTGGCGGCAGCATTGCGCGCCAAAGGGAAGACCGATATCCGAGTGGTGGCTCAGGGCGGGGATGGCGCCACAGTGGATATTGGATTTGGATGTTTGTCGGGAATGTTCGAACGCAATGATGATGTGTTGTATCTCTGTTATGACAATGAAGCCTATATGAATACCGGGGTTCAACGATCAGGGGCGACACCAGCGCGGGCTTGGACGAATACCACGCAAGCCGTGGGGACCGAACCGGGCAATCCCATGGGTATAGGAAAAAACCTTCCACGTATTGCCATGGCCCATGGTATTCCGTTTGTGGCCACGGCGTCTGTTGCTGATCTCCATGATCTGGAAACTAAAGTAACAAAAGCGATGTCCATACGCGGTGCACGCTATATCCATATACACGTTCCTTGTCCGCTCGGGTGGAAATCTGATCCGGCTCAAACGATCAAGGTTGCGCGATTGGCGGTGGAAAGTGGCTTATTTCCGTTGTTCGAAGCAGAAGGGGGAGTAGTGAGTGATCGAACACCCATCAGGAAGCAAGTTCCTGTTGAGCAATATTTAGCACTTCAAGGGCGGTTTAAGCATCTCTTTAACCCGCGAGATGAAGAGGCGTTAGCAGCCATTCAGGCGATAGCAGATAGAAACATCCACCTATACGCGCTATTGCCAACTAAGCCAGCAATGGAGACCTGAGATGGAACTTAAACCCTTTGCCATCACATTAGACCCGGCCTCGAGTTTAGCGAATCATACGGGTAATTGGCGCACCATGCGCCCCATCTACGTCGACCATCTGCCACCCTGTAATCAAGGCTGTCCAGCCGGTGAGAATATTCAGAGCTGGTTGTATGAAGCGGAAGAAGGAAAATACGAAGAGGCCTGGCGCAAGATTATGGAAGACAATGCCTTTCCCGCGATTCATGGTCGGGTGTGTTATCACCCGTGTGAAACAGTGTGCAATCGCGGTCAGTTGGATGAGGCTGTGAGCATTCATTCTGTCGAACGATTTTTGGGGGATTATGCGATTGAACAGGGTTGGCAGATTGAAGCAGGAGTGGCCACAGGAAAACAGGTATTGATTATCGGAGCCGGACCCAGTGGCCTTTCAGCTGCGTACCATTTGTCTCGCATGGGGCATACCGTCACGATCTTTGAGGCAGGGCCTAAGCTGGGAGGGATGATGCGATTTGGTATTCCACAGTACCGTTTGCCGCGAAACATTGTGGATGCCGAAATTTCTAGGATTGTTGCTATGGGCGTGTCCATTCACTTGAATCGAAAAGTCGAAAATTTGGAGATGGCGATCAAAGAAGGACCCTATGATGCCGTGTTTCTGGCTGTTGGAGCTCATTTAAGTAAACGGGTAGACATTCCGGTCCCAGACACGGGCCGAATGATCGATGCCTTAGAGTTGTTAAAAGGGATGGACGCAGAAGAGGCGCCAAAAATTGGTCGACGGGTGGTGGTCTATGGTGGTGGTGATACCGCTATTGATGTTGCACGAACGGCAAAGCGGTTGGGCGCAGAGGAAACCCTCCTGATCTATCGGCGTGATCGTGAACATATGCCTGCCCATGATTTCGAGGTGGAAGAGGCGTTAGAAGAGGGGGTGCTGACGCGATGGTTGCACACCATTCGGCAAGTCGAGGGGAATGTGATCACTGTTGAGGAAATGAAATTGGATGAGAACGGGGACCCCCAACCCACGGGCCGAATGGAAACGTTGGAAGCGGATACGGTGATCCTGGCTGTGGGGCAGGACGTGGATACTGGATTTTTACAAGATGTGCCTGGATTAGAAATTTCGGCAGACGGTGTCATACAAGTGGATGACACGATGATGACCGGGCGACTCGGTGTATTTGCTGGAGGGGATATGGTTCCGGCGGAACGTACCGTGACGGTGGCGACTGGCCATGGCAAAAAAGCTGCGAGACATATTGATGCCTATTTGCGGGGATTCCATTATGCCAAAGCACCATCCAATTCCGTCGCTACATTTGATCGTCTGAACACATGGTATTACACCGATGCAGACCAAAGCCGCCAGCCGTATTTGGATATGGCCAGACGACGAGCCAGCTTTGAAGAAGTGGTGGGTGGGTTGGATGCCAGTACCGCCTTACTTGAAGCTAGACGCTGCCTCTCCTGTGGAAATTGTTTTGAATGTGATACCTGTTATGGCGTGTGTCCTGATAACGCCATTATCAAACTCGATCCGGGGAAGCGGTATGACATCAATCTTGAGTATTGCAAAGGATGTGGTATCTGTGCAGAAGAATGTCCTTCTGGTGCCATTGATATGATGAAAGAAGTGAGATAAGGGAAAAAGAAAAATCGAAACGTGAAAAAATTGTAGTGAGTCAAGAAGGGAGACAAACGATGAAATATTTATTAGCCGTTGACGGATCGGATC
>JAJDBS010000013.1 GCA_029261235.1 Nitrospirales bacterium | reverse complement strand
CATGTGAGCACCGAGATGAGTTTGCATGTGTTGGCCTACAACTTCAAACGAGTGTTGGCGATTCTCGGCGTGCTCCCTCTCCTTCAAGCGATCCAAGCGTAAAGAACGCCCGCATACACGCACATATGGGCGCATCAGCATCACCAGTGACGCCTCAGGGCGCCTCGTGGTGCCGCAAAATAAATACGCCACGCAAAACAAAAAACAGAAGAGGAGCTGGGCTGTCGCGTCTACTGCAGCGTTGAAATGCTTGGGCAGGGGAGTTTTTACACAGCCTGGGTCGAGAGCCGTCCTTTGCCAAGAGAACTATAGCACCTAAGCAGATAAAAAAATGGCAGGAGACTCTATGGATATTTTGCCTATGAGGAGATTCATGTTGTCGGCTGGGAGGCCAGTGAATTGGAAGAATGACGGCAGGTTTAAGGTTTCCAGATATCTATTTCTCTATGAAGAATTAAGGGACATCTTTATTGAACTCTTCCGAGCCTTTCCATCCACGTATTTCGCCCGCGGTTTCATTCCAGAGTTCTTCAAAGTCAGCGAGGCTTAAGCTGGAGACTCTTCGCCATCGCCCTTGAAGGTCTTGGATTCTAAGTTGACGGGCCAGTTGGTGGGAAAAGGTGGTGTCCTGTTTGTCCATCTGTGACCTCCATTTTAGGGGCAGAAATAGACTGGTCTTGCTGTGTAAAAGACCAGGGTGAAGGCCAAGGAGGTCGGTCCAAATGCCTTCACCCTGTTGTCCAAGGCCAGGAGGAAGAGCCTACCTTGGAACATGATAAGAAGAAAAACGAGTGTCTGCGGGAATACGCAGGAGTTTTTGAAATTTCCAGCTTAGTGCATGTGGACTCGTTTTTCGAAGTATTCGTCATAACGCTGGACGTAGTCTTTGGCATCACCCAATGGAAGATGGCAACTTCGGCATTTTGCATAGTCCGCGTCTAAGCGATCCCCATTGGGTTTGAATGCTGAATAAATCCAGTCCCCATTTTTTAGACCATCGGGTGCATGCTTGCCCCAACTTTCGTCTTTTTGCATGACATACACTTTGGCAAGACCATCTTTTATGAGATGGCCTTCGGCGTCTTTCTCGAACGCCTCACCAGTGCCTTTTTTTGCCTTATAGATTTCCATGACTAAGATGGACCCATTGGCAAACGGTTTGCCGTGATGTGCTTCGGCCCCAGTGGGATTGATATAGAGATCTCGAACAGCATTCGGTTTTTGGATACCCTTCAAGAATGTCGGGAAGGTGCTGTAGTTTTTTGGGAAATCCAGTTCCCCGTCTTTCGGCATGCCGCCAGACTGTGCAACTGGAGTCATCGACATTGTCGAACACCCAATGACCGTCAACATGATGCTCATGAACACAAACTTCTTCATAGCCCGCTACCTCCTGTTATTGTTGAGAAACCTACTGAGTATGCAGAGAGACGATGCACCATCGTCATGTGTCTCATTTGTTCAGTGTTCTCTCTTAGGATAGGCAGCCGTGAATAAGTTTGTCTACCTACGAATACATACATATGCTGCAGCCTTCTCCTGCGCATAGAATTGTGCATGCTAGGGAAAAGAGGTTGGGACGTAAAAGTTAAGTGGATTCATCGCTTGGTAGCTGATGTTGGCACCTTTGCCAGCTTCAGGATCGACGTAGCCTTCTCTCATGCCTGATTCAAAAAAATAGAGATTTTCAGAGGATGCGGACTGTTTGTTGTAGTGTTGTACAAGGTTTTTGAATGTGAGTTGTCCTCCCTCAATTCGTAACACATGATCGTCATTTTCATAGTCCGGAATTGCGGGATGAGGGAGGCAAGAGTCGACGGCCGCATTAAAAATTGGGTGGAGGCGTAAAAAAGTATTCAATGCCATTTCAGCAATGAGGCGTTGCTGCTCAGGTAGTCGTGTTAGAAATTTTGGACGAGAAAGGCCTTTGGGATGTGCGTCATCAAAGATCACGGCATGCCGATTGTCAAAAGCAATTGCACCGCCTGCGATTTGTCCGCCCGTCAAGTCAGCTAGCGTGACAAAATGCACATAGTCTTTCTGTCTGGCTTTTTCCTTATTCTTGGGATGGTATTGTCCAGGAACAATTTGGAGAAAAAGATTTCGATGTTTTGCTGCAAGAATTCTGATGTACGAGCCTTCCTTGGAAATTTTGCACATGCTCGGACTAAAGGGTGTCGGGGCTAATCGAAGGGCAAGCATATGCTCGGCATATGCTGATAATGGAAGCGCTGACATACTGAATCCGATTACGAGCACGACGCTCCATCTTGTCACCCAATGTTGGTGTGTATATTGACTAAGAAACATTGTTCATCACCTCCTCAAATGAAAGACACACAGAGGTTCTCGTTTTTAGCCTGTTGATAAAATCCGCCAGAGGCGTTCTCCCGAATTTCCGGCGCGTATGTCCAAAGGGGACGTTCTGCGCCTGAAATCAGCGATGATTTGCTGGACGGAATTTTTTGATCAGGCCAGAGGCCGTTGGCATGTATTGTGATGCCAACTGACAGCTTAAGAGAGTGAGAAGACTGGCGGAGCTCGAGAATCGGCTGAAGAAATAAGGAAAGACAGGTGATGAGTGTGAGGGGGTCGAAAGGCTGATGTAAGAACATCATATGATCGAACGAGTGAGACAGATGGTGTGTGAATGGCGTGACTGGCCTTACACATCCAATCACACCAGGGTTGAGAGTGACTTTGCTGCGTGTGGTGATGATCGACGGCATGCCCCGTCATCGGACTCGCCAAGGCGGTGGTGACGACAAGGAGCCATAGCCCAAGTCCGACGGCTAGAATTTTTTGAGCGGATTGAGTACTCATGAGTTATCCAGAAACGTGATGCGTCATCAACTTAAACACCACCCTACGCTTTTCGTGAATGTTCCTCTACAGATGGATGCAGTCTCCTGCAACACATCAGACAAGAAATTATCGTGTTCCTGTAGGCACAGGTTCCCAATAGTCTTTTCGGTTGAGTTCAACCAATGTGTCGATTGAATCACGGAAGATTCGCAAGCTCCCTTTGCCTATTTTTGTGGCTTTGAGGCGGTCTTCTTCTACCCAGCGGTAAATCGTCCAGCGGCTGACGTTTAACGCTTTAGCGGCTTCGCCGACACGTAACAATTCTTGATTCATGGTTTGCCCTCCTTGACACGCGAACAACAGCGTTCTTCATGTTCATCACAAAAAATTGTAGAGATCATTTCACGATTCCTGAATCAACCGTCATGGGATTCAGAAAGTCGTGTCCTGATGCTTACGCAATCACCTTGCTATGGAAATGTTGAGTTTCCTTACTGGTGCAACACGAGCATCACATTTGCGAACTAGGAATAGATGAAGGTTTAGAGCAATGGCGGTCCGCGTGGGGATGCAAAGAAGAAAGGAGAAAATATTGTAGGAATGGCGAGGGGGAGTATGATCCCCAGAAGGATAAGAAAGGGAAGTGGCGTCAGGTTTTCAGCTGGCGTCGCTGAAGCCGCTATTTGCCCAACCTGACACGCCCAGACACAGAGGATCGATGTTGATGCTTGATGATCGTCATGGTGCGCAGGATTGGGATTGGTTGCCGTTGAAGCACAAAATGTTCCAATCGTGATGAGTGTCAGATGAATTCCAAGAAGAGCGACAATAAGCGCGGTGGTCAATGAAGATCCATTGCCATCTTTCTGAGGAAACAGAGGAAATTTGAGAGGTGTTGGTTTCTTGAAAATCATAGAATTCATACGAAAAAAAGTTACTCAGTAGATGAAGGTTCGGTTGCGATGCCCATGCTTGTGATGCCACTGAGTCGAATGAGATCCATCACTTTGATGACTCGTCCATGTGGAACTTCTTTGTCGGCATTGATCAATAAGGAAGGATCTGTGGTTGTCTGCCGAAGATTCATCAGACGTCGCTCAAGTTCCTGTAATGTGATGTCTTCTTTGTTGTAATAGAGTGCGCCATCTTTGGTCAGAGTGAGTGACACATTTTCGGTTTCTGTATCTGTTGAAGATTCAGCTGTTGGGAGCGAGACCGGCATGCCTTGTTGAATCGTCATGGACAATGTCGCAATCATGAAAAACACCAGTAGGAAAAACATGGTGTCAATCATTGGAATGATTTCGATGCGCGGTTTCTTTTTGGCTGCGGCAGGTAATCGCATGATGAATGTCAGCTCACAGGCCTTTGGAGCGCGGCTTCAGTTTTTGTCGCATAATGTTCAATGTTCTCGGTTTCTCGTTCCATGCGTGCGTTGAAAAAGTTATAGGGGATCAGTGTCGTCACCGCGACAAAGATTCCAGCTGCCGTGCAGATTAATGCTTCCGCGACTCCGCCTGTGACGGCATGAGGGTTTCCCAATCCAGATTCAGACATGATGCCAAAAGAATCAACCATCCCGATGATGGTTCCCAATAGTCCCAAAAGAGGGCCCAGTGTGATGACGGTATCCATTGCAGGAAGGCCTCGTTTCATTTTCGTGAGTTCCGCAATGGCTGTGGCCTCCATGGCTTTCGTTGGGTGGTTTGCACGTTGGAGGACTCCAGCCGTCACCACTCGAAGAACGGGGCTTGGTTGCTGCTCAGCTACTGCGAGGGCATCAGTAAATTTCTCTTGTTCGATGAGCGAAAGCATTGTTGGTGCGAGTCGGCTGGCATTGAATTTGTTGAAATAGATGAACCGTTCGATGGTGATCGTGAAGGCTAAGAGAGAGCAGACGATGATTGGAATCATCATCCAGCCGCCCTTCATGAGCATGTTGAGAAATTCCATTCAGTTTTTTCCCTTGTATCAATCGTTCGTTAACTGTTGAGATCAAATTTAATAGGAATATCCACCCATCTTGAGATGGGGATGTTCCCATCCTTTGCGGGTTGAAATGTCCAACGTTGCACGGCCACTTGTGCGGCTTGATCTAGTGTGGGGTGTCCACAACTTTTCCGAATCTTCAGTTGCTTTGGTTTGCCGGTCGTGTCGATCAACGTGCGAACGATGACGGTTCCTTCCCATCCAGATTCCCGCGCGATTCGAGGATAGATGGGTTTGGATGATGAAATAACGTTAGGTCGGGTCGTGGTCGATGCTGTTTGAGTCGGTGCACTGGCAGTCAGTGTTGTTGGTCTTGCCAACGTCGGCGGCGCTGGGAGCGGCCGAGCTGTCGTGCGTTTTTTCCTTGCCGTCGCTATCGGAGGGCTAACGCGATTGACAGGGTTGCTTCGAGTTTTCACGTTTGGCAACGCGGATGCTGTCTGTTGCGTTTGCGTGGGTACTCGCATTTTCATCATGTTTCTGGCTTTCATCGCTTGGGAGGCTCGTTTATCTTTCAGAATCGGTTTCGTAGGTATGGGTGGTGTTAAAGGAGAGAGCTTCATTGGTGTTGGTGGTTGCAATGAGGCCTGCTGCAATGGGGGTGGCGAAGATTGAGAACGAGGGGTGGGCGTTGGCGGCATTGGTGGCGAGGGTGTTTTCGGCGTCGCCATCCGTGGTTGTATTGGTGGGGTGGGAGCTTGTGGTGTTTGAGTCACTTCTGGTGCTGGCAACAAGGTAACCTGAACGGCTGGCGGTTCATCTTTCACCGTAGGAGCTTGTGGCATATAGATCAGGCCGGCCATGAGCATGCCGTGCAATACCAGGCTCCCTAATGCGCTGAGAAGAAAGATTCGGGTGTCTGAATCTTGATCAAGAGCGGTTTCTGTCATGACCTGACACGTTTGAGGAGTTTGGTAATTCGTTCATCTTGTCCGCCTAAATTGACATACTCTTTATAATATTCTAGCGCTTTGTTCGGGGCATTATGATGAAATTCATACAGGAGC
>JAJDBS010000120.1 GCA_029261235.1 Nitrospirales bacterium | reverse complement strand
TTGGATGACGTATCCCATTTCCTTGACGTCAACGCGCTGATCAAACCCCTTAATTTTCTCTTTAATGATAGAACTGATTTCTTCTGCTTTGATCTGCATGGATTACCCCTTCGTCAACTGATCCTGCATGCTGGTCAATCGCCCCAGCACGGTATTATCAAAGACTTGACTTCCAATGTATATTTTTAACCCGGCAATAAGTTTCGGCTCGACTTCAAAGACCACATCGACAGATCGTCCAAGCGTATCGGACAACTCACGCTTGACCTGCTCTTGTTGGGTTGATTCTAAGGGCGTCGCAGAGCTGACATGAATGAGTTGAATGCCTTTTTGCTGATCAGCTAAATCAGAAAAGGCCTGCGAAATTTCAGGTAGCAAAACCGCGCGGTTGGTTTTGAGGAGTTGATTCAGGAAATCCCTCACGACCGTTGGAGCCTGCATGCGCTGGCAGAGTTCCTCCAAGACTACTTGTTTTTCTTCTAATTTAAAGACCGGTGAAGCCAGGACATGCTTCAAGGCAGGGGTATCTTCTAGGCCTTGGGCTAACGCCCCTAAGGCACTTCGCGCGGGTTCGACACCCGATTCCTCGAGCAATTGGAAAAGCGCCGATGCATATCGACGCCCGATCGTACTTTGGTTCACGGTTTACAGAGAATCCAGGCAGCCAAGTGATGAATGGAAAATGGCGTGTATCAAGCGAAAATCTAGCATGGGCATGACACCCTGTCAACTAAAAAGAGCAAAAGTAAAGGGATTTTCCGCAATAGACCCGAGTGACCATAGAAAAAACTTTGTCCCATAATTACGGATCAAGACAATGAAAGAGACTCCACTGCTTCAGTAATTTCTTGTACGACTTCCTGCGCGGTCGCTCGAGGGGAGTCAGCATCACGTATAGGACGCCCAACAACCAGATAGTCGGATCCAGCAAGAATGGCCGCTTTGGGAGTCAACACATTTTTATGTTCAGCATGTGAAGCCCCTGATGGCCTGACACCAGGAGTGACAATAAGGGGACGATTTGCTTGGAACAAACTCCTAACAAAACTGACAAAACGCCCCGATGCAATAAAACCATCGGCCCCGGCTTTCGCCGTTCGTGTGGCCTTCCATTGAACATAGTCTTCGGATTTTTTAAATGGCAGGCAATACCCTGTTCCATTATCGAGTAGGGCAATGTCTCTCATCGCCGCCTCATCCATATTAGACAGGAGCGTCAGGGACAACAATTGAAGAGAAGCATCGCCTTTAGCACGTTTGGCCGTTGCAAATAACCGCTCTGACCCATGAAGAGTGACTAAATCTATGTGCTCACGGACGGCCACTTGAATATAGCGATTGACCGTTTCATCCACATCATCTTGAATCTTGAGGTCCAGAAATACTCTGTGGCCTTTGGCTTTTAATTCTCGAACGATACCTAAACCTTCGGCCAGGAATAATTCCCATCCAACCTTGTAAAAGGTCACCAGACCATCAAGTTGCTCGACATACGCAAGGGCCTTTGTTCGGTCGGGAACATCCAACGCAAAGATGAGACGATCAGCAGGCTTGATAGGAGTAGGAGTTTTCACAAAAGAACGCTAAAAAATGAAGGAGAAAAAGTCGGCGGATTGTACGAGTTTATGAAAAAATGTCAAGACAACAACCAAGCATTGGCGTGTTGAATAATGAAAATATCTAGAGGCAAACACACTCATGAACGTATTGAATATCAGCGGTTTCGGGTCGGTTCAAAAAAGTCCGTTCAGCAAGGCCTCAGCCAAGTTTAAGCACGGAACGTAGATGCAATACGTTAGCACTCAAAATTGGCGAGAACCCCACTGGCGGCTTTTTTCAGCAGGCCCCAGCCATGAATGAATCAAAGAGTCGCAGAAAGTGTATGAAAAAATAACAGGAAGAGAGGGAAGAAATACGACTACCTGCCCACAGATTCTAAAGGAGAGGCCTTGGCAGAACGTGAATCCGGAGAAATGACAGCAGATGCGCTGGGAATCTGAATAATACCACCACCGAGAACCCGATCGCCCTCATAAAAAACTGCAGATTGTCCAGGATTCAAGGCTCGGACAGGGCGCTCAAAGGTAACGCTCATGGCCTGCTCGTTATGCCAATGAAGTGTGGCAGGGACGGGCGGGGCACTGTATCGAAATTTTACGTCAATGCGTTGCCCTTCAAGCAATTTCTCATGAGAAAATACATTGAGATCAGCCACTTGACAGGTTTTGGTATCCAGATCTTCTGGGGGCCCGACAACCACAAGATTCAAATCAGGAACCACGCGCTGTACATAGAGCCTATTCCCTGTGGCAATACCTAACCCTCTCCTCTGGCCTGGCGTATAGAAGGCCACGCCTTCGTGTTGGCCAAGCTCACGGCCTTCAGCATCAACAAAGTTACCAGGTCTCTCAGCCTCTGGAGCATGTTCCTTCAGGAATTCCCGATAATCCCCTTGCGTGACAAAACAAATTTCTTGGCTTTCTTTGAGTTCATCAACTGGAAGACCCATGGCTTCGGCTTCGGCCCAGACCTGAGATTTTTCCATAGCCCCTACAGGAAAGAGCATCTTCGGAAGCCATTTGGCAGGAATACGATAAAGAAAATAGGACTGATCCTTTTTCGTATCGACCCCTCGAGAGAGAAATGGTGTACCTTCTTCACCGCGTTGAATCCTGGCAAAGTGTCCAGTGGCGATATAATCAGCCCCAAGTTGCTCGGCGACTTGAAATAAGCCTCCGAATTTCACCCGTTCATTGCACCGAACACAGGGATTTGGTGTGGTGCCCTGCAGATACCCGCCAATAAAGTCGTCAATAACTCCGCGCTGAAAGGATTTCCGCGTATCAATAACCTGATGCGAGATATCCAAGAGTTCGGCCACGTGCTTGGCAATGCCAACCTTACAGCAGCCGCGCTCCTGCCAGCGCTTGGAGGTGGCCGCTTCGTCCTCCTCTTCCCAGACCTTGAGCGTCACCCCAAGAACTTCGTAGCCCTGCTCTTTCAACAGCTTGGCTGCGACGGAGCTGTCCACGCCCCCACTCATACCTAACACAACCTTTTTAGGATTCGATGGTGGCATTTAAAGACTCAGGGATTCCGTTTCCAATTTGGCTGCAGAAGATTTCGCCTGACCATTACCAAGAAGTCGCTCATCTAAATCCATATCAAGATTAGGGGCCGCACCCATATCACATTCCCCTTGGAAATAGACGCCTTCTTCCATCGCAAATGTCGGAGTATGAACATCCCCAATAAGGACAGCCGGTTTGAGCAGTTGGATTTTTTTGTTGGCCGTAATGACTCCTTCAATCCTGCCACTACTCACGATAGTTCCACCGTTGATGGTTCCTTTTATGAAGGCGGTTTCACCAATAATCAGGGTATCATCGATGGTGATTTCCCCTTCAAAATTGCCGTCCACCCTAACTGTACCCTCAAATTGGGCTTTGCCCTTAAAATCCACACCTTTACCAAGAAAGGTATAAAACTCCTGCCCAAAACCTAGGCCATCTTTAGATTTTTCTTTTTCACCCCACATACGTCTCTCCTCTCATCCAGAATTTGACTCTCGGTTAGAGTGCCAGGATCTCCGAGTCCTCTGGGAATGATTTCCCCAAGTACAGAATCATGAATTGGCGCTATTTCACTTTGACCGCTTCTTCCACTGAGACGACAAGTTTGGGCGCGCTGCCTTTTCGGTCACCCTTCTTTGGCATATTGCAGGTCCCATTAAACAGCACCCCTTCATCCATGGAGAGCGATGGCGCGGTAATCGTTCCATCAAAAACCGCCGGGCTTAATAGCTTAACACGATTTTTTGCCACAACTTCGCCGGTTATTTTGCCCTGGCAAGTCACCGTGCCAGCCTCGATTTTTGCCGTGATGACCGCTTTTTGACCGATGATCAAATTCCCATCGGTATAAATTTCCCCTTCTAAACGCCCATCGACTCGAACCGTGCCTTGATACCGAATGGTCCCCTTAAATGCGACCTCTTCTCCAACAAAGGCAATAATATCGCCGGACTCTTCACGATTATTTGAGACCACAGGTGGCGTAACAACCGGCGGTGTTTCCACCACATTTTGTGGGGTTTCTGCAGTATTTTTTCCAAACATAGAGACCCTCCCTCATTGAATGTCTTGATACTTTTTACTGAATCGACAGTGTTCTTCCTCAACTACCACTATATGGGTAAAACTATTTAATTGACAGTACCAATTCGCGGAAGAAGACCTCATACTCCTTGAGATATCTATACAAATTCTATTCCAGAATGAGCGCAGTGACACGGTCTAATTCTTCATCCGAATAATACTGAATAACGAGCTGCCCTCCACGAGCTCCCGTTTTTACCTGTACTTTCGTACCAAAATGCTTTCGTAACTGATCTTCCAAATGATTGAATTTATTGGGCAAAGACTTAGAATTCTTGTTAGAATTCGCACCTTTTTTCCCAGCAATCAGCTGTTCCGCTTGTCTCACAGAAAGATGTTCCGACACAATCCGCTTAGCAATCTGAAGCTGCGCGCTCGGTGTGGAAATTCCTGCTAAGACCTTGGCATGCCCAAGACTCAGTTCACCAGATTCAATGAATTGCTGGACCTCTTTGTGGAGCGCCAGAAGACGAAGAATATTGGCAATCGACGAACGATCTTTCCCAACCGAACTGGCTACCAGGTCTTGCGTTAAGCCAAATTCTCCCATCAATCGAGAATAGGCCTTCGCTTCTTCCATAGGATTCAAGTTTTGCCGTTGGATATTTTCGACCAATGCGAGTGCCAATGATTTTTCATCGTTGGAATTTCGTACCACTGCAGGAATAGCCGACAACCCGGCAAGCGTTGCTGCGCGCAAACGACGCTCACCAGCAATCAGTTCATACACCCCATCACCTTTTCTCCGAACAACGATGGGCTGAAGGACGCCATGCTCCTTTATCGACTGCGCCAACTCCTCTAAATGATCCTCAACAAAGATAGTCCGTGGTTGATAGCGATTGGGAATGATCTGTTTTAGCGCAACGGTAGAAATAGCCTGGCTATCCTCCTCAACCTTCCAAACCACCGTCTTCTTTTCAGGTAGCAGGGCCTGAAGGCCCTTACCTAATGCTTTCTTTTCCATTCGCGAGAATCTCCTTGGCTAAATCAAGGTAGGCTTTAGCGCCACTGGATGCTGCGTTATACGACAAAACAGGTTTCCCGTGGCTCGGGGCTTCCGCCAACGCCAC
>JAJDBS010000119.1 GCA_029261235.1 Nitrospirales bacterium | reverse complement strand
GTGGGTACTCATGGACCAAGTGGAAGAAGAATCCACTAAAGATCCTAATATTTCTATATTCACGAATCTAGATGGTGTGGGTAATGCGGAGGTCAATATGTTTCAGCGGGGGTGCGACGTCGTGATTCAAAACTCTATCCGAGAAGGATTCGGTCTGGTTGTCTCCGAAGCCTTTTGGAAGGAAAAGCCTGTGGTCGCAGGTAAAGCCGGCGGTATTCCCATGCAATTCCCTGAAGAGTTCCATCAATATCTGGTCCGAGATGACGAAGAAGAATGCGCCGAAAAAATTCTTCACCTTCTGAGGCATCCCGGTGAAAGGGGATCATTTGGTCGGGCGGCACGGGAACATGTGCGAAAACACTTTCTGACCCCACGCTTGGTCCATGATGAATTGGAACTCATGAAAGAACTGGTGAATCAATAGGAGAGATCGATGACGACAACCCTTTCCGAACAGGAACTTGCTGATATTGATGCGTACTGGCGTGCCGCAAATTATTTGTCCGTTGGACAAATCTATTTGCTTGATAACCCTTTATTAACCAGGCCGTTGACACTTGATCATGTCAAGCGACGTTTGGTGGGTCATTGGGGGACGACGCCAGGCTTAAATTTTATTTATGTGCACTTGAATCGTCTTATTCACAAGCATGACTTGAATATGTTGTACATTGCTGGCCCTGGTCACGGTGGCCCCGGACTCGTGGCGAACACGTATCTAGAGGGAACGTACACCGAAGTCTATCCCAATATTTCTCAAGATGCGGAAGGACTGAGAAAGCTGTTTAAACAATTTTCGTTCCCTGGCGGCATTCCGAGTCATGTCGCCCCTGAAACTCCGGGTTCAATTCATGAAGGCGGGGAGCTGGGGTATTCAGTCGCTCATGCTTTTGGAGCGGTGTTGGATAACCCTGATTTAATTGCGGCCTGCGTGGTTGGTGATGGCGAAGCAGAAACGGGGCCGCTGGCCACAGCCTGGCATTCCAATAAATTCCTGAATCCTATAACCGATGGGGCCGTTCTACCCATTCTGCATCTCAATGGGTACAAGATTGCGAATCCAACACTGCTTGCCCGTATCAGCCATGAGGAATTGAATAATTTGTTTTTGGGGTACGGCTATCAACCTCATTTTGTCGAGGGGGCGGATCCCGAAACGATGCATCAACTGATGGCTCAAACAGTAGAGAATGCAGTCAATGAGATTCAGACCATTCAACAGCATGCACGAAACACTGGGGATGTCACGCGTCCACGCTGGCCTCTGATTATTTTACGAACTCCAAAAGGTTGGACGGGTCCTAAAGAAGTGGACGGTAAAAAAACAGAAGATTCATGGCGATCACATCAAGTTCCCTTTTCGGACATGGCAACGAATAAGAAACATCTCAAGCTCTTGGAAAATTGGTTGAAAAGTTATCAACCTCAAGAACTGTTTGATGAGCAAGGACATTTCCAGCCACGGTTAGCTGCGCTGGCTCCAAAGGGAGACAGACGGATGGGGGCCAATCCTCATACCAATGGTGGCCTTCTTCTGAAAGAGTTGAAGATGCCGGCCTTTCAAGATTATGCCGTGGATGTTCCCAAACCAGGCACTGTCGTGGCGGAGGCGACGCGGGTGATGGGGCAGTTTCTTCGAGACGTGATGAAATGCAATTTGGGTAGTCGGAATTTTTTGGTATTTGGACCAGACGAAACCGCATCGAACCGGTTGAGTGCCCTCTTTGAGGTCACGAAGCGTCGATGGATGGCTGAAACCATTCCGGAAGATGACAATCTTTCGACAGATGGCCGCGTGTTTGAAATGCTGAGTGAACATACCTGCCAGGGTTGGTTGGAAGGCTACTTATTAACTGGACGTCACGGATTTTTTTCTTGTTATGAAGCGTTTATCCATCTTATCGATTCCATGTTCAATCAACATGCAAAATGGCTCAAGGTGACACGAGAGGGCATTCCCTGGCGCAGACCCATTGCGTCCTTGAACTATTTGTTGACGTCCCATGTCTGGCGTCAAGATCACAATGGCTTTTCTCATCAAGATCCTGGATTTATTGATCATGTGGTGAACAAAAAAGCTGAAGTTATTCGTATTTATTTGCCTCCTGATGCCAATAGTTTGTTGTTCATCACGGATAAATGTCTGCGCAGTCGACACCTCGTGAATGTGATCGTGGCGGGCAAGCAGCCAGGATTGCAGTATTTAAGTATGGATGCGGCGATCAAGCATTGCACTGCAGGAATTGGGATCTGGGAATGGGCGAGTAACGACAAGGGGGAGGAGCCGGATGTGGTGATGGCCTGTGCTGGCGATATCCCAACGTTGGAGACGTTAGCGGCGGTGGACCTGCTGCGCCAACAAGTCCCCGATTTGAAAGTGCGAGTGGTGAATATTGTGAATCTGATGAAGCTTCAACCACAAAATGAGCATCCCCATGGTCTCACTGATCAAGAGTTTGACACATTGTTCACAACGGACAAGCCGGTTATCTTCGCCTTTCACGGGTATCCTTGGTTAATCCATCGGCTGACGTATCGGCGGACGAACCATATGAACCTTCATGTGCGAGGGTATAAAGAAGAAGGAACCACCACCACGCCTTTCGATATGGTCGTACAAAATGATCTGGATCGGTTTCATCTGGTGGCAGATGTCATTGATCGCGTTCCGAAGTTGGGGTATTTAGCCGCCTATGCTAAACAAGCCATTCGTGATAAACGTGTGGATCACAAAACCTACATTGCCATGCATGGTGCTGACATGCCAGAAATCCGCGACTGGAAGTGGCCTGCCAAATAGCAAGGTGGAATTGGTGATTTAAATCATATCCAATGTAGCTGCCCCATTGCTCAGTTGGTGATCCCAAAAAAGGGTTATACATGTGGGGCGGTGGTGATTGGCAAGTCAATTTTCGAGGGGGTGACGCCATGGAGTCACCCATAGTGCCAGCCGTTTGTGCTAACTCTTCGAACTGGTTCTGGCAATAAAGCTGGAGATCAATTGCTCTAATTCTTTGTTGCCGCAGGAGGGGCAGGTGGCCGCTCCATTTTCGTGTTCTTTTAATGTTAATGCTACCAGACATTCCTTGCTGCATTTCAGGCATTTGTAATCATACAGAGGTATGTTGCGTTTCGCCTTTCTGCAACAGGAAGATCATTGCCGTTGCTCAACTTGGTTAAAGGGAACAGCCAATCCTTTCCCGGCTTTCCGATTTTAATGTTTGGAACTTTCAGAGGATTTTAAAGGTCGGTTCTTTCCAGATTCTTCAGCAGATTTGGCCATTTCGGTTAAGCGGTTGACCACGCGACCAAAAATCGATTCTGGGGGATACTGCCCATCCATCGTCATTTCTCCAGCCGGGACCCCAGTTAATAATTCGAGGGCTTCTTCAAAGGTGTTCACTCCAAAAATTGAAAATTCCTTAGACGCTGCTGCTTCAACCACTTCACGATTCAGGGCTAGGTTACAAATATTTTTGGCTGGAATGAGTACACCCTGTTTGCCGGAAAGTCCCCGTTTCTGACAGGATTCAAAAAACCCCTCGATCTTTTCGTTGACCCCGCCAATGGGTTGAATTTCCCCCAACTGATTAATAGATCCCGTGACCGCCAGTGATTGGTGAACGGGAATATTGGCAAGGCTTGACACAATCGCGACGAGTTCCGCGACCGCAGCGCTGTCTCCTTCTACTTCAGAATAGGTTTGCTCGAAGGTGAGGGTGGCACTGAGGGCAAAGGGTTGGAATTTGGCAAATTTTCCGCCCAGGAATCCCGCCAAGGTCATGACCCCTTTGCTGTGAATTTCTCCTGCTAATTCGGCTTCACGCTGAATATCAATGACGCCTTCATTCCCGACAAACGTCCGGGCTGTTATGCGACAGGGTCGTCCAAAGGAGTAGTCTCCTAGTTGATGAACTGAGAGGCCGTTCACTTGCCCGACCGTCTCACCGTCCAAGTCAACCATGAGGGTTCCTTCCTGGATTGCATCTTGAACTTTTTCTTCCAAGAGGTTGGTGCGGTGGCGTTTCTTGTCGAGAGCCATTTCCACGTGTGATTTTGAGACCAAGGACCGGCCCTCTCGTTTAGCCCAAAAGGCGGACTCCCGAACCAGATCGCTGACCCAACTCATGCGCAAGGATAAGCGATCCCGACGTTCGGCGAGGCGGAGGCTGTATCGGAGGATTTCCCCAACGGCATCGACCCCGAAGGACGGAAGTTTTTCCTCCCGACAGAGTTGGGCGATGAAACGAGCATATAGTTGTTCTTGGGAACTTTCACGAGGAATATCGATATCAAAATCGGCTTTCACCTTAAAGAGTTTAGGGAAGTCTGGCTCATGCGCTTGAAGGACAGAAAAAATATATGGGGGACCGAATAAAATGATCTTGATATCAACAGGTATTGGTTGTGGCTTGAGACCTGTCGTGGAAAAACCAATGTATTCACCCGGATCTTCGATATTCACCGAGCGCGTCTTAATGACTCGCTTGAGTGCATCCCAGGCAAAAGGTTGACGAAGCAGATCGAGCACATTCACGAGTAAGAACCCTCCGCTGGCTCGTAGGCTTGACCCGGCTTTAATTTCCGTTAAATCTGTATAGACGACTCCCATCTGAGATTTTCTTTCGATCTTACCAATTAAATTGCCATACGTTGGGTGAGGCTCATCGATGATTGGTGCACCGGTTTCTTGAGTATGTTCGATGAGCAGGTTGACTTCATAACGTGTGAGGTTCGGCTTATGATTTCTGGCGTCCCACCCAAGGATGGCCATTTTAGATTCTTCGCGTGGCAAAAATTCTTTGTAGTTGCTGACAATGTCTTCTTCCACTTTTTGGAGATATTCCAGGGCCTCTGGAAGATGTTGATGGTGGTCACGAAGAACCGCAAAGCGATTCAGCATGGCTGCGCGGACGACTTGGCGATCCATTTCCAGGAGCGCATGTTCTGCTTCATGGTCTAGGGCATGGACTTGGGCCTGAAATTCTCGGATTTTTCCCTCCAGTCTCTTCCCCTCTTCCTCTATGGTATTTTTTTCGCTGTCGGTCAAAGCCTCACGGTCTTTTGGGCGCAACGGCTTTCCCCGGCGCATCGGTACCATCGTAAAGCCAACTGGATTTTCTTTGAATCCGAAGCCTCGTGTTTGGGCTTCTTGACTCATGACTTGGAAAAGATTTCCTTTTTTCCCCTCTTGCTCTTCGGTAATCTTAGCTCGGGCATCCATATATTTTTGGCTTTCAAACGCAAGTGGCAAGTCTCGCTGAAGACTTTGGATGACATGGCTGATAGCTTGTTTAAACTCTCGCCCCTTGCCTGAAGCAAAGGAAAGACAGACGGGCGAGGATGGTTCCAAAAAATTGTGGACATAACACCAGTCTCGTGGGGTGGGCATAGGTATCGCCACATGTTGCACTCGTTTGTGGATGATGCCCCATTTGCCTGTACCAATAGGTCCCGACGCATAAATATTAAATCCGTGGCTTTTTATGTTGAGCCCAAAATCCAAGGCTTCAAGGGCTCGGGCTTGTCCTAGCGGTTCTTCCAACGCCGGAAGTTCAGACGTATCAGCAAATCCTAAAGCATCGACGTCGATACTTGGCGACAACAAAGAAAGAGGGATTCGTAATTCGTTCATGATTAACGGGTCCAATATATGGTGAAAGTCACCGTGGGTGTTCTCATGGAGTTCCTCATCGTTGTTGGATAATAATTTTGCTTAAATGCGTGGTTGATAGGGGGCGAGTTGTCGAATATAACTGATGACGTTACGAATTTCCTGAGAGGTCAGACGGTATCCCCATTTATGCATATCGCTAAAGACTAACCCCCAAATGATGATGGACCGAAGTTCGTATTCGCTTTTGGCTGTCGATTCAGGGGTATGAAAATTTCTTGGCGGTACGATGAGTGAGTGAACATCAGGCCCTTTCCCAGCACCTTGGTCCCCATGGCATCGGAGACAATGAATTTGATAGAGAACTTTTCCCGCAGAGGGATTCGTTATCAATTCTTGGGCTGCCAGATTGCCGATAGACAACATCAAGATTGCCAAGCTGATACACAGGGAAAGTTTCATGTTCTTGCCGAGCGTTGTGTTAGAGATTATGGAATGATTGTGAGGAAGAAAAAGCCTCAGTCACGAAAATGGCGCTTCTTGCAACAGCGCCTAATCCGTAGATCGTCCCAAAGCGCCCCATTGCGAGAATGGGTCATGCAACGTAGTTCTTAGTCTTCCGGTTGCCAACAGACATTGTGGCCAAATCCCAAGCCTATCCACGCCCGAAGGAGGTCTCGTCGACTCACACATCCGATAATCACACCCTCTCGTTCAACAGGGAGGACCAACAGATGTTGATGTTTCATGAGTTGGACGGCTTCCGAGAGCGTTGCCGATTCATGAATGGCCACATGATCCTGAACCATGATCTCTTCGGCTGTTAATTGGCTCACGTCTCGTCCGGTTTCGAGGACACCAAGGATATCAAACTCACTTATGAAGCCAATAAAGGTTCCTTTATCATCAACGACAGGGGCTCCTGGCAAGGAAGATGTGGTCAGTGAAATGGTAATGGCCAAGCCATTTTGTTTTCGATGAAACCGCACATTGTTATGGAGATAGGTAATTTGGTCAATGGTTCTCAATCCGGCTGTGGCAATACTGTGAAGGCTCATGAAGATACTCCGTTAAGGGTTGGTATGAGAGTCAGCTATGTTATTCCCATCATGGAGATACACACTTCCAATCTCTAACGCTGTGCCGTCATCCAGTTTGATGGAGACATAGTCATGGTTTTCAGAGAGCAGTTTCACTTCGCCTGACCATTGTGATGGTTCGACCGACAGAATGGTCTTTCCACAAATTTTCTCTTTAAGAGTTTCTATGCCAGTCTTTTTCATGCGGCACCCTTTATTTGTTGAATAATCAGCTAGGTTGAATTTTTTGCTGTTCTGCCCAAGTGCTGAACTCTCTCATTCCTAAGTAAATACTAGCAAGCTCTGTGCCCTAATTCTGAAGAGAGACAGGGTCATGGCATAAGAATTGATACTGTAAGGATTGATGATGAAAGGGGCTTTGGTTCTCGATGTCCAAAATTATACGGAGACCAGAGTGTGAAAATGGGGGTATGAAATGAAATATACCAATGTATTTTTTTCTATGGTGTTTGGAGTTACTTGTTTGGTCATGGCTGGTTGCAGTGGTGTTTCGGTTGTGCCCGAGGAATTGGAAGAGCACGTCAATGAAGGTATTTCCTTTTCACAATTGCTAGAAGCTCCACTGCAGTACAAAGGAAAGACTGTTGTCTTCGGCGGCCAGGTTCTTTCGGCAAAACGTCTTGAAAATTCCACTCAGATAGAAGTGCTACAACTTCCGCTGAATCGTAATATGAAGCCGGAGGAGTCTCTCCAAAATTCTCAGGGTAGATTTCTTGCCATTGAAGAAGAGTTTTTAGATCCTGCGACCCTGCCTTCCGGTACTCGGGTGACGGTGGTCGGGGAAGTCTCAGGCGTGGTGACGTTACCCTTGGACGAAACAACCTATGACTTTCCCACTCTTGTAATTAAACGGTTAACCGTTTGGTCTTCTATCTCAACCGCACGAGTCTACCGCCCCTATCCCTATATCTATCCTTATTGGGGCTCTTACTGGGGCCCTTACCCTGGGCCCTACGGATGGTGGTACTGATTTGGTTCTTTCAGTAAGGGAAGGCTTGATGGCATGCCATGTGGAGACCCATTTGTTGGTTGCTCAGAGTTCAGGTCTTCCGTGTGAGGTACAATCTCTGCGAGATAGTCGAACGCAAGGGAAAGGGCCTCCGATTCCCTATGTACACGATGATCAGGCCTGAGGAATGTGAGTTACAACAGATGTGTCTTCTTGTTTGTGTCTTGTGCAACTTGGTTGTTGATAGGAATCTTAGGAGAAGGATGTGGAAATATGAATCAAACTAACGATTTTTCACGACAGGCTGAACGGGATTGGATGGTGGATACGCAAATTGTGACGAGAGGCATCACCGATCCAGCAGTGATTGCGGCGATGCGGCAAGTTCCCCGGCACCAGTTTATTCCTGACCAGGAATCTGAAGATGCCTACGGAGATTACCCACTCTCCATAGGATATGATCAAACAATCTCCCAACCCTATATTGTGGCATATATGACAGATACTCTGAAGTTGCAACCAGGAGAGAAGGTGTTGGAAATTGGGACAGGATCAGGATATCAGGCTGCAATCCTTGCCGAACTCGGGGTGCAGGTGTTTACAATTGAGATTGTCAAACCCCTCGCTCAGTTCGCTAGGGATAATTTATCGAAGTTAGGTTATGACCAGGTTTGGGTGCGAGCGGAGGATGGCTACCAGGGCTGGCCAGAAGAGCGCCCCTTCGATGCCATTATCATTACTGCCGCGCCTGAACATATTCCCTCACCGCTCATGGAACAGTTAGCAATTGGCGGCCGTCTCATTCTTCCGGTTGGTGACGCTTCGCAGAACCTGGTCTTTATTCGTCGAACTGAAGAAGGTTACCAGCGAACCGAATTGTTCCCGGTGAGGTTTGTTCCGATGACGGGTCAAGCCGAGCTGAGTCCTCCATCAATTACACCCTAACACGCATTCAGCTTACCTTTTCTGGCTTTCACGAAGCCTACCTCTGTCATTGAGGCTCATGCGACCGAATCAGGTACGGAAGCTCACCTGGGGGGCATGAACATTTGAGTGCTGGGCAAAAAGCACTAACGTGAGAGGGATAATATTAGCCAGGCGAGAATTCTGTGATGAAACGAAACGACTTCTTGATGAGATTGAAAAAGGTTCAATTTCTCGAGGATTGGTTTGTCCAGAGACTTCGTATTCTTGCCGCGCAACCTTCTAGCCTGAATTCGAGAGCGTCTTTTCTATGAAACTCCCGATTTGATCAAGCCAATGTCCCTTAACAGAGCTAGAAGGCAAACAGGGTTTGGAAGAAAGGCTATCGACACATCGAAATACGTGTCAGATATGACAATGGATGTATTTCTTACAACTGATATGGAGCCAAGATCTCCGGTTTAAATGGTTGGGTAATACTTTTCTGATAATCAAGAGGTAGAATGGAAAACTTCAAAGTGGAAAAGCAAAGTCGGAAGCCAATTATGAACCAAAGCTCCAAAGGAGGGTTGCCATGCGTCGAGTAGAATGGCTAAGCAGACGATGCGATCCGAAAACCCTGTTGGCCCACCAGCTGATGGAAGATCATCTCGTCACCTGCCAGCCAACGGATTCGGCGCTTACTGCTGCAGACAAGTTATATGAGGGTAATTGCGGCAGCGTACCCGTTGTGGATTCTGATCACGCATTAATCGGACTCGTCAGTGAATATGATTTGCTTTGTCTGATGGAAGCCGAAAAGGATCTTCGGAATATCCTTGTGGGTGATATCATGAGTCGTGAAGTGGTGACCATCACCGAAGATACAGCCTTTCTCGAGATCATTCGTCTGCTCCAGAAGCATCATCTGCTCCGCGTCCCTGTTGTGAGCGGGAGAACCTTAAAAGGCATTTTAGCTCGACGTGATGTCGTGCTGGGATATATCAAGGCGACAGATGTGGACGTGGTGGTTCGTAGATCGGATCTCGCAACGTAACGCGTGTTTATCTCTTTTCTTTGACGTCGTAAACGTCTCTTTTCTATCCCGCACCGATTCAATCTCAGACATATTCAGCACATGCCGTGGGACTTATGGTCCCACAGCAAGCTCCATCTCTGTTGCATCGCGATCCTTGTATGTTCATGAAATCATCAACATGCATATCATCAGCATGGGAGGCTTCATGTGAACCAATATTGTTATTATTGGAATTCTACACGGACGTCGGCCACCAGCGGAAGGTGATCAGAGGCAATTAATGACTGTCGGGTGCGTGGGATCTGCACGTTGAGTACCTCGACGCGTCCATCGTAAAAAATATGGTCTAAATGAAGAACGGGGAATAGTCCCGGATAGGTTCGACGTCGCTTCAGAAACGCCCGCAGGTCCAGGCTCTTCAACGCTCGTGTCAGTTCAATCGTCGCAAATCCACGCCCCCATTCGTTGAAATCGCCGAGGACCATCTTGGGCCCATGGATGCCGTCCTGGGCGATAAAGTTGCCCAACCGCTTGGCCTGGTATTGCCGTTCTCTGAGTCCTACCCCGAGGTGAACATTGTAAACGTGCACGGTGTGTTGTCCCAGTTGAATGTCAACACGTTGGCACCCTCTGGGTATCCGCTTCTTCCATGTCAGATCGTATTGCATATGGTGATCAATCGGGAACCGACTCATCACGACGTTGCCGTACAAGCGGCCACGCACCAATCGCGTGGACCCCATGACCCATCCCATCCCCAGCGCTGCACCGATTTCCTGATCATGGCCAGGGCCCTTTGGACCAGCTCCAAGGACTTCCTGCAGGGCGATCACGTCGGCTTGAAGCGGGTGTAGCACCTCCGCGATGCGACGAGGCAAGCCCCGCCGGTCCATGCCCCGACATCGATGCACATTGTAGGTGGCGATCCGAATGTTCACCGATTCTCTTTTCCTGTTTTGTTCCGCTATCCCGGAAGTCATACGTTCTCAACAGCTTGTCGAGGGGGTGTGTCATTGTACCCCATTTACCTGGACTGTCTTTGGGGTTGTGCGCATGGGAGCCCCTCAGGCTTAGGTTAGACTGTCGTGATTGTCAGGTGGTTTTCCTTCATTTTTACGAACAGGGCCAAAGCTCTCCCAAAGGAAGCGAAAATTTAATAAGCATTTTTAAGAAATGAACAGACTCCAATTTGGGCCAAGAAAAAAGTTCCCGAGATCTTTTCCTCTTTAAGGGTTTTCATTTTGTCGTACCGATGCATGATTGGTTCTCAGAATTTGTCGCGTTTTGCAACGATCCTCTTCAGTCCTTTTGGGTAATTTCCCTACACATTCATGTAATCGGAGGTGCAAACTTCAATAAATTTAAAACAAAGTGTGGGTATGAATATTGAACCATTGTTCTGTGCGGCGCAGCTCGCTGATGTTCTTTGTCCACTATTGGTGATGTTGGGAAGAGGGGGTTAACCTCCCAAGGGTTAGCGCAGTAAACCCTGTTGAATTTGTTTTTTCTTCCTTTACCCGTAGGTTGGTTGCCTAGTACTTATGGGTAGGTGCGGTCTATGTGATGTTTAGGTTTATTCCTACCGAATCGGTGTCCCGTCTCTCCGCGTGTTCTTCTCTGTGAATTTGCAAGTATTGCGTAGCGGCGAAATGCAAGCTTGCTTGAAATGACTATTGATGCACGCCTATCGCAACAATTCCGTGAAAATATAAGTGTTGCCGCAGGAAAGTCTTAAGGAATAAGCATCCGACGTGGATAGACGAGTGAATAAAAAGCTTTTACTTAGAGAGCCGGTGAATTGTTGGGAAGGGTGGCTATGCGTTTTGTGAAAATTGTCCTCCTATTAGCCATGATCTTCTTGCTTCAAGGTCAAGCGTCTCACGTCCTGGCTGAGGAAAAAGAGGATTATCGGTTTTGCGTCGGCCTCCTTTGGTGCACAGAAACGAAGGAGGGGAGCGTGAAGACCGTGGGGTTTTTGTATCTCTACAGTTCCGAGCAAATGGGGACCTTCTCTCGTTTCTCTATTCGGCCCTTCTATGCCAAAGAAGTTGACCCAGAACGAGACTATGTACGGAAAAGTTTCCTCTGGCCTCTGGGCGATTATGTTCAGGCGAAGGACTCCCATTCCCTCAAAATCATTCCCTTCTATTGGCACTGGGACAGGCCAGACAGGCAGGTCACGATCATTGCGCCCCTCTATTGGCATTGGAACTGGAACAGGAACAGGCTCGACAAGGAACTCACGATCATTGCGCCCCTGTACTTCAATTACGCCAGAGGAGTGAGTTCGTATACATACGTGCTCCCACTGTATGGCCAGAGTGAGAGTCCAGGCCACAGGATGCAATTCCTTTTTCCCTTCTACGGATCTACCACGGATAAACCTGAGAAGATGCATCGTTGGTCGATGATTGGTCTTCCACCGATTCCTCGCCTTCTGTCAATTCCTACTCTTGCGCTCTATGAGCACATGTCGGGTCCAGGTATGGTTGCTGATCGATTTTTCCCGCTGTATCGCTACGCACACTTTGCAGACAAAGACCGAACCGAGTTGGACGCCCTACTTCTCTATCAGCATCGGTCCACACCTCAGATCACCGCTGACCGTCTGATTCCGCTCTACACATATCAAAGTGATCGCGAGAAGGAAGAACATGAATTTTCCCTTCTTGGCTACAGAATGTGGTCGTTAGGGTATTGGTTGAGTACCCCAACTTTAATCCGCAATCATTTCTTTCCCCTCTATTCCTTTGAAGGGGACGCGGAACGTCAGGTCAGAAAGTTCGGATTTGTAGGATTTGGCAAAGCGTCTCTCTATTTTCATCAGGACGGTCCAGAATCTGTTTCTGATCGATTGTTTCCCTTGTATTTCTATGATCGTCCTCATGCTGATGAGGTGCATGTTTCAGTCTTGGGACTAGCACCGGTGGCACTCTATCAACACCACGCCAAGGCGGACGGGGAGCGGGATCGACTGTTTCCGCTATATGATTATGCCCGCAAAGGGGAGGATCGCAATCTGTCTCTGTTGGGTGTGAGCCAGGTTGCACTCTATCGGCATGAAATCAGTCCCGCTTGGTTCCGGCACCGACTGTTTCCTCTTTACCGCTATTCCCACGACTACGTAAAAAATGAAACTGACTTTAACGCCTTGTTCATCTATCGGCATGTGGCAAGACAGGGCAGGGTCGTAGACCAGCTCCTTCCAATCTGGGACTACACCAGCGATCGCGATCGCGCGTGGGACTTGGGTCTTGTGGGTATTGCGCCGCTCACACTGTATCGCTATCAGACCAATGCCTGGTCTAGCGAGGGCCATTTCTTCCCGCTTTACGGATATCGCATTTCCGAATCCGAAGGGCACAAAGTTTCCCTGGTAGGGTTCCCGCCAAGCCGACACCGACTCACCTGGGCGTTCTATGAACATGTCAGTCGTGCCTCACTCACGTCGGACCGCTTCTTTCCGCTTTATACGTATTCTCATAACAAGGCAGTTGGCGAGTATGAATGGAATGTGCTCTGGCTCTACTACCATAAGGGTTGGGATACGGGTGCGAAGGATATGCTCCTGCCCCTTCACCAGTTTGCTTACGATCTGGAGAAAAACACCTGGCAGCTTAGTCTCCTTGGCGTCTCACCGTTCACGCTCTACAGTCATTGGACGTCACCGAATAAAACCACCGCGCATTTCTTTCCCTTGTACGGCTACCGGCGGATGAATGACACTCGCCGGTGGTCATTGATCGGGCTTCCTCCCATCGGAACCTGGCCGGCTTTTTCCTTGTACGAACATGCGGTCAGAGGATCCCAGACCACCGATCGCTTCTTTCCCCTTTACTACTACGCTCATGATGACGTGAGGGAGGAAATCACATTAAGCGCGCTGTTTGTGTATTGGCACAAGTCGTCCCCGACTATGGCTCAGAACAGCTTGTTCCCGCTTCTCAGTGTGAGTAGTGATGAGGTTGAGAAAGAATGGAAGGTATCAGCCATCGGTTTGGATCCTTTTGTTCCGGTCAGCCTCTTTCACCAGGCTGGGGGTGAGGACGTGATGTCCGGCAGACTATTTCCGCTCTATGATTACCGGCGGGACGGGGCAAAAGTCGGAGTGTCGCTTGTCGGCGTCAACAAGTTCGCGCTCTACCGGCACGAGAAGGACGCCGCGAAGACTCGCGACTGGCTGTTCCCTCTGTGGGAGTACCAGCACGATGCCTCAAGCGAAACAACGCGACTCGGCCTGCTTGGGTATCCTCCAGTGTCTGTATATTTGCATAACCAAAGTCCCGAGAAAACCTCAGACTGGCTGTTTCCCCTGTGGAGGTATCAATATGATGCTTCAAGCGAGACAACGCGACTCGGCCTGCTTGGGTATCCGCCGGTGTCTTTGTATTTGCATGACCAAAGTCCCGAGAAAACCTCGGACCGATTGTTCCCCTTCTATGCATATGCGGCAAATCACAAAACCGGAATGGCTGAGTTCTCGGTCCTCTGGCCATTTTTTAATTACAAAAGCCAGGACGGGCAGATCACAGAGGCCAGTTTGCTTTGGTGGTTATTTCGCTACACAAGCCCTAGTAGTGAAAGTCGGGAAGTATCAATTCTGGGGATTCCTCCCGCAGCGGTAATTCTGAGTTCCGTAACTCCCCAGCGAACCCTCTTTGAATTCAACCCGATTTTACCGCTGTACCATTATGAATCTGAAAAGGACAAAGGGGTGTCCTGGACGATTCTCGGTGGATTGCTGGGCTCCGAAGTCACCGACAAAAAAGAGCGCAAGTTACGTCTGTTCTGGATGCTCTGGTGAGGGTTTCGGACCCGACATGGTGAGAGGCGTTTGCTTTTTTTTTTGCAGAAAGCAGGAACTCGTCAAAATAAAAAACGTATCCTCCAACTCAGTAGGGACAAACGCCCGTTGGAATCGAAGTCGATCTGCAGGAAAAACGATCATTGTGCGGTAGCGGGGTAGGCGATCATAGGAAGCAGAGATTGCAACCGCTAGTAATTTCTCCCTGATTGTGAAAAACTGAATGTACGCTCATGCCTGTCTCACTTGACCACATTCACTCTGGCACCCCGATGGGTGCGAATTTGATCGCCGATGGCGCCATGTTTCGCGTTTGGGCGCCGCATGCCCGCTCGGTGCACGTGGTCGGCGACTTCAATAATCGTCAGCGCAACGACGCCAGCCTGCTCAACCGCGATGATCACGGACATTGGCGGGGCTTCATCCCCGGTGTGCGCGATCGCCAGCGCTACATGTTCTACGTGGTTGGCGAAGGGAGTGAAGGTCCCAAGCGAGATCCCCATGCTCGCGAGCTCGAGACGCCATTCCCGAGCGAATGCATTATTCGCAAGACCGATTTTCCGTGGCACGAGAGCGGATATGTCACGCCGCGTTTTCAGGATTTTGTCATCTATCAGCTACATGTGGGTACGTTCTTTACGCCCAACCTTCCTCACAAAGGCGGGACCTTCCTCGATGTGGCGCGCAAAATTCCGCATCTCGCCGACCTTGGTGTCACTGCGCTGCAACTCCTGCCGATTCAGGAGTTTCAGACTGAGTTCAGCCTCGGGTACAACGGCACCGACTATTTTTCGCCCGAGATGGATTTCGCGGTAGGGGACGCTGCTCTTGCGCCATATGTCGCGGAAGTGAACTGGCTGCTCGATGAGAAAGGCCTCCGCCGGTATGAGGTGGAAGATCTGCGCGGGGAGATGAATCAACTCAAAGCGCTGGTAGATCTCTGTCATCTTTACGGGCTGGGTGTGATCCTGGACGTGGTCTACAACCACGCCGGTGGCGACTTCGGCGACCAGAGCTTTTACTTCTTTGATCGCCAACCTCCTGATGGTGGGCATCGCAACTCACTGTACTTCACCGAGAAAGGGCATGCCGGCGGCCTCGTGTTTGACTTTGCCAAGCCAGAGGTGCGCGATTTCCTCATCCAGAACGCCAAATTCTTTCTTGATGAATACCGTGTTGATGGTTTCCGCTATGACCAGGTGAGCGTGATTGATCACGATGGCGCGCCGAATGGGTGGCGTTTCTGCCAAGATCTCACGTCGACGCTTCGTTTTCAGTGGCCGCGTGTGTTGGATAATGCTGAGTACTGGAGCGTCAATCCTTACGTGGTCAAACCTCCGTCGGAAGGTGCTGGCTTCGACACAACTTTGACGGACGCCTTGCGCATCGCCATTCGCGACGTCATTGGCAACGCCAGTGCGCCGGACGAACGTCCGCTTAATATGACGGGCCTGGCGCGTAGCCTCTGGCCTGAAGGGTTTGATGAACATTGGCGCTTTGTGCAGGGGCCGGAAAACCACGACATCGTGTACCATGGCCGGGAGCCACGGATTGCACGACTCGGAGATCCGGGCAACCTCCGATCATGGTTCGCCCGCAGCCGAGCCCGTGTCGCGACTGGTATTGGTCTGACAGCTCCTGGTATTCCGATGCTCTTTATGGGACAGGAGTTTCTCGAGGACAAACAATGGTCGGACAACTTTGAATTTCATCAAAACCTGTTGCTGCATTGGGCAGGCCTCGACCAAGGCGACAAGCACATGACCGATCATGTGCGATACACCCGTGAGTTGATCAACTTGCGCTGGCGCTATCCGGGATTACGTGGGCAGGGCTTTCGCGTCGTGCACGTTGACGATCATAACCGGGTGCTGGCGTTTCATCGTTGGGTGGAGGGCGAAGGCCGCGACGTGATCGTTATAGTCCATCTTGCGACCTTCAATCGCCTTGGCTATCGCATCGGTTTCCCGGGCGGCGGTCTCTGGCGGGAGATCTTCAACAGCGATGTCTACGAGAACTGGGTTAATCCTGGTGTGGTCGGAAACAGCGGCGGCATTTTCGCTGAGCCGCAAGCGCTGCATGAGTTCAGCCATTCGGCTGCGCTTACGCTGCCAGCCAATAGCGTCCTGGTCTTTGCACGCTGAGATGATTCCTGCCCGCAACGAAGATGAATGAATTGCAGGGGAGCATTTAGCAGATTTTCACTGCCAAGGATCGCACGGAGGATGTTCCTACTATGAAAGACACATCCACGATTGAGGCAATCATGACCGGGTTCGCTGAGCGGACGGGCCTGACTCCCGCGGCTGGACTGCCCCGTCGCTATCTCTGGACCGACGCGTTTGCCGTGTGTAACTTTCTAGAACTTTTCCGCCAGACAGGCAAGGAGCAATACAAAGAAGATGCTAAACACCTCGTCTCTGAAGTCCACAGAGTCCTGGGGCGACACCGGGAGGACGATTCGCGCTGTGGCTGGATTAGTGGGCTAGACGAGCAGGAAGGAGAGCAGCATCCGACTCGAGGTGGCCTGAGAATCGGAAAAGAGCTTCGGGAGCGCGGGCCGGATGAGCTTTATGATGAACATCTAGAATGGGAACGAGATGGCCAGTATTTTCATTATCTAACCAAGTGGATGCACGCCCTCGATTGTCTTGCACGGGTGACCGAGGATTCAGGATATAACCTGTGGGCAGTAGAGCTTGCCAAGACCGCCCATGCCCGCTTCACCTATACTCCTTGGGGTGGTGGCCCCAAGCGAATGTATTGGAAAATGAATATCGACCTCTCCTATCCACTGGTCGCTTCCATGGGGCAGCATGATCCGCTCGATGGGCTGATCACCTATCAGCAACTTCAGGCGGCGGCTATGAAATTGGCCGATCCCCACGCAGAGCGCCCTCTGGAGACTGAGATTGCGGAGATGACCGCGATGTGTGAAGGCATGACTTGGACGACAAATGATCCATTAGGAATCGGTGGGCTAATGTCTGATGCCTGCAAGCTGACACAATTAATGATCAGTACCAATTTGCGCGAGTCAGATCGATTGATCTCACTTTTGCGAGATGGTGAGCTTGGCCTTGAGCATTTTGTCCGGAGCCAGCCTCTGAATGCTTCCGCTGATTACCGTCTAGCATTTCGCGAATTAGGGCTATCCATCGGTCTCCATGCCATTGTAAAGATGCAAAGAACCATCGAACAGCATCCGGAGAACTTTTCCAACCAGCACGAGTTACATGCCAGGTTGTCAGGCCTCGCACGATTTCTTCCATTGATCGAACGCATCGAGCGCTTCTGGCTTGAGCCGATCAATCAACAGAGTCACAGCTGGACGGGGCACCGTGATATTAACAGCGTGATGCTGGCTACCAGCCTGGCACCGGAAGGGTATCTGATACTTCAATAACGATCCCTTTACACCCACTAACAAAATCGAGTACTTGCTCGCGTTGGATTTTGGTCACCCAATGGGGATGCCCATATCATTTGATCAGTTTCAAGTCACACAAATAATAAAGCCTAACTCCGTGAAAGAGTCAGGGTCTTGGGAAAGTTTTGGGTATGTTGGGTCTTGGTCTGGTTGGAAGGGGACGGGTAATAACCATCTGGTAAAGCGAAGTGAGTCGCAGACTGTTTTAGAAGGTGAGGATCAAGTTTTCAGGAGGGAGGGCATTTTGCCCCTAGGTATGACGAAGAATTGGGTAAAAATGCCTCACATGGTTCTCACTAAATTGTTAAGTCATGTAAGAATTTGTCAGGAAAATTCGTTATTTTTTATATCAGGCCTGGGAACCGTTACTGGCTTGATTCTTGTAGAATCACCGCGCATGAAAAGCAGTTAATTCTTCTTAATTGGTAGAGAGCCCCGAAATGGACAATATGAAAAAATTCTTTCAGATGATCCTGTTGTTTATAACAATGGCGCTCCTCATAAATACCCCTCCTGTCATAGCCAGTAGCTTGCCTGACCTAATAGTTGATGAAATTTGGATAAGCCGAGATAATCCTTTGCATAATCCGGGCACGAGAATTGGGTGGGACATTCCTCTTGCCGAAGAAGTCCTCTTGGTATGCGAATTTTCGAACAAAGGCCTTGATCTTCAAGTTGGGATTCATATGGAAAATAATTTCAATATTGGCTTTTACGTCGATGGAGTACTAGTTGCAGCTAAACCTTTCCATTCGCCGCAATATAGTCCTGCCGAAGTACCACTCATTGCTCTTCGGATCTTTAAAAAAGGAGAAAAAGTCAAATCAGCAGTTCCATACTTGCTAAACCAAGAAGGTTCTCATGAGTTTAAGTGCATTGTGGACGAGAAAAATAGAGTTCCAGAGCTTAGCACGAACAATAACGAAATGATTGCGAGTCTGTGGGTCTTGGGAAAAAACGAGGCTGGGGATTTTTTCGGGAGCGAAATGGTATCAGGTGATTTTAACGGGGACGGAATAATAGATCTTGCAGTTGCCAGTCCCCAAGAAGACTTAGACGAAGTAAAAGATGCAGGTGCTGTTTATGTTTTTAAGGGTACTAATCAGGGATCACTTAGACCTTGGCAAATACTAACGCAACAGGGCCTGGGGTCGAACGAGCGCGATGACGAGTTCGGGAGCGCCTTAGCGGCGGGGGACTTCAATGGCGATGGCACGGATGATTTAGCCGTGGGTGCTCCGGGCGAGGCGCCTGACATTGACCCTAAGTCCGGTTGGGTGTTCACCTTCCAAGGTGGCCCGGAGGGACTCTCACCTTGGAAGGGGTTTGGTCAATAGGGCCTGGGGTCGAACGAGCGCGGTGACGACTTCGGGAGCGTCTTAGCGGCGGGGGACTTCAATGGCGACGGCACGGATGATTTAGCCGTGGGTGCTCCGGGCGACGGGAACCGGTTTGTCTCATTGCTGGAGGAAGGGGTCTATGGCCCTGGGTACCGCTGGTCCGAAGGTAGGGTGTTCACCTTCCAAGGTGGCCCGGACGGCCTCTCTCCCTGGCAGGGGTTTGGTCAAGAGGGCCTGGCGACAGACGATGCCCCAGACGGGGACTGGTGGGATGTCGGTGACTGGTTCGGGAGCGCCTTAGCGGCGGGGGACTTCAATGGCGATGGCAGAGATGATTTAGCCGTGGGTGCTCCGGGCGAGGCGCCTGGCGTTGACCCCAAGTCCGGTTGGGTGTCCACCTTCCAAGGTGGCCCGGACGGACTCTTTCCTTGGAAGGGGTTTGGT